>NZ_JAZBJZ010000002.1:0-134571 GCF_036349135.1 Tumidithrix elongata BACA0141 | reverse complement strand
GCTAATGCTGAAGAGACTTGCAGCCACTTCTTAAGATCTCAAATGGGTTCTATAGGAATCCAGTCTCCCTCATCTCCAAACCCGTAATTCTGCTGCAAGGAAACCTCAAGGTTTTGACTTCGGTGGGTTTAAGGGGATGAAAGGGTGATCATACGAAAACTTTCTTGATAACATAATCAATAGTGACATTATAGAGAATTTTTCTAGATATCATTCCGTATAAGAGTGTTATACGGAAAATAATAGAAATTTGGTTGCAAGTGGTCTAACGATCAGTTCTATAACACTGTTTTCTCCGATTAGCTTTTGCTTTTAGACTAAATATTCTAGACTTGTGTAACAACTAAAGTCTCGCACTGCCAAAGTATCGTTTTGATTAGGGTTTTGGGGCAATAAAATGGCAAAACACAGTAAAACATGGTGGGGACAAAAATTTATCGGTGCGTTGGAATCTTTCACTGACTCAGGTCGGCTGCAACGTGGACGCTCTTATGCGGGTGATAGCCGCATTCTCAGTTTTGATATTACCAAAGGGATTGTGACTGCGATCGTTCGCGGCAATGTCAATCCTTATTTTGGGGTTTACAAAGAACCGAAGTATCACACCGAGGTTGCGATGGCGAAGATCGCAGCGAAAGACTGGTCAACGATTATTCAGCATATGTCCTCCAAAGCAAGTGTGGTGGCGCGACTATTGCTCAACGAAGTGCCTGAGAATATTGAAGATAGCTTTGTGGAAGTCGGTCAAAGTCTACTACCACGTAGCCGCAAAGATTTGAAAACAGATTGCTCTTGTCCCGATTTTTCCAACCCTTGCAAACATATTGCGGGTCTATGTTACCGACTAGCTGGCGAACTCGATCACGATCCATTCCTTTTATTTGAGTTACGGGGTCTATCAAAAGAAGCTTTGCAAACTGAGCTAGCTAAATCGCCTCTTGGCAAAGCCCTGGCATCGGAGCTAGACGAACATGCCCTTGAGCTAAAGCCTTCAACCTCTTACTTCACAAAGCCCGAAACCTCTTTATGCGCGGAAGTACCCACACTCAAACAGTTTTGGCAAGGACATAAGCGCTTACCCCAAGCAATTCCATTCTCACCTCCTAGTAGCGTGTCAGCGATCGCGATCAAAAAGCAAGGCGATAATCCTCCCTTTTGGCAAAAGGATAGTTCGTTTATTGGAACGATGGAGGAACTCTACGAACGAGTGAAAACAAAGAATTCAGCATTACTATAGATTCCAGTACTCTATTAGAATTAATCCTCCAAGTATAGGGAGCGCACAAACTTACTTTACGGTTGACAGCGATTTCAACACTTGAACGTAGGTTGCCATGGGAACAGGACGACATGTCCTCCATCCACCATCCGCATTGCTGTCTGGCAGGGTTCCACCTGAAATCAATACAAGATTTCCTTTAAGCCCCAAAAATGTGACGATGTTTCTGACACTGCTGTCACGGGCTTTTTCTATGTAAACTTCTAACGTGCCAAATTCCGTCTGTTCATCTCTCATTTTTTCTAGCCCGCGCGAACCAGATTGAGAAGAGGTGACACTAATGCAGGTGTTGTTTTCGCCCTCATAGGCAATGATGTAGCCAGAATCGTCATCACCGTTGGCATATTTGGCTTTCTCACCAGAGGCTTTTACCAAGCGAAAGCCACTAGGAAGAGAAGTTGGTGCGACGATGGGAATTGGTAGTTGCTTGAGTTGGGCTATTTGTTCGGGAGTCAATAGGTTACCCGTCACTGCCGATCGCGTATCAGTCTGAGTTGTGGTGCTAGAAATGCTATACCCAGGTTGCAGTTCAAAAAAAGAATCCGTACTGTTTAGGCACTTTGCCAAGACTTCTGAGTATTTGTCATTCGCGATCGGTTGAAAGAAAGTATATTCCTCTGGCGAACCGTTTTGATCGGTAATCAGAAGATTTCTTCCGCTCTGACGTAAGGTTAGGGCTTTCCCATACTTTTTCCAGCCATCAATCGCAAAATAATCTTTTTCAGAGGTCAAAGAACCTGCAGTTTCCCCAACAGATAATGCATAGCGTCCAGAGGGTGTAGAAAAACTTTCATAACAGGTGCGATTTCCTTGATTTGCGATCGTAATGTATCGGGAGCCGAGATTGTAAGTTCCTGCGATTAGTGTTGGTTGTGGCATGGATTTATCAGCACCCGCTGTCGGTTGTTTGGACGCACTTGCCGTAGGCTCTTGACTCGAAGTATCTGCGTTTAAAACTTTTTGTTGAGTTGCATCCGTATTGGCAGTCTGTTGATTTGTACAGGCAACCGTGGTTTGGACAACTGCACCGAACAAAACAAAGAGTAAAAGATGTAATTGCGATCGCATACCGTTCCTCATTCAGCCACAAATCAATATGTACATATAGCGATCCTAAATGATACAAGAGGCAATGTATGAATTGTCCGTACTTAACAAATCCAATAGGATTGATTTAATCCCAGCCTGTTTTTCGATCTCGTTACCAAAATTGTAACCATAAAAAACCACAAGGTTAATTAGGGTAAATTTAAGGTAATTGAAATCTGAGGCTTCTCATGTTTACCCCACTAACCCTACGCGTTTTTGCAATTGCTGTTGCATTGATTGGCGGTATTACCATTGCTGGTTATCCTCATTGGAGCGACTCGTCAGCTATTTCCAGTCGTTTAAAAGATGAGAAGCTCAAGAATAACGCTACGGAAGCCACGCCACTGCCCACCATATCCTCAGTGCCACCCAGATACAATATGCTTCAAAACTCTGCTGTCTCGATCGCCATTAACCAGAGTGGAAACATCCGCCGCGCCGATCCTAGAGGCTATATCAATGTTGCCATTCGAGAAACCTACAAAATTGAAATTTCCTCACCTGCCTATACCAGTGCGGTCAGCGTCAAGATCGACGGGGTTCCAATTATTGATGGATTAATCTGCGATCGCACGGTTACCTTAGAAAGACCCCTTGCGATCGCCAAGCAATTCATCGTTCTGGAAGAAGGGAATCCTGGTTTGGATCGAGATGGTGGTGTCAATAATCCCGATCTAGGTTTAATTGAGGTGACATTTGTACCGATCAAACGCAAAGCGATCGCCGTAGAGACCATGCCGAGACCCCAAGAGCCACCTTCAGCCGCCGCTCCATCCAGAGATGAAGCATCTAAATCGACTGTTGGCGCAGATCGCAGCAGTACACCTGTCGGTACTGGCTTAAGCGGTAGTTCCTCGCAAGAGTTTGTGGCAACGAATGAATGGGTGGAAGCCCCAGAAATCGCTCCTACCTATACCAAAAAATATCGCTTAGTGGGAATTCGCACATCAGATCCTGTAACGCTGCACAACATGACCCAGCCACCTTACCCCATAACCGATCCAGTCCCACCTAGGTTGTAATTGGATAAGCCTTTGCAGGCAAGATGTCTGCGCTACAAATCGTTGCAATTCATTTAGGAGTCATTTAGGATCGAAACAGAACAAAGACTAACGCTTTGTTCTGTTTCGATTAGTTTTTGCTTTCACAGTTGAACATCCAGTGAATGCCAAATTGGTCAACTAGGCTGCCAAAATAGCCACCCCAAAACATTACTCCCGATCGAAGGCTTCCCTTAGGGTTTTAATATCAAGTTTTTGCATTTGCATCATGGCTTGCATAACTCGTTGCGTTTTTGCCACATCTTTGTCATGCATCATCTCAATGAAGGCTGAAGGAATAATCTGCCATGACACGCCGTATTTGTCTTGAAGCCAACCACAGCTATGTTTTTCTCCGCCCTCAGAGAGTTTCTCCCACAACGCGTCTACCTCTTCCTGATTCTCGCAATTCACGGCAAACGATATGGCTGGAGAGAAGGTGAATTGCGGACCGCCATTTAAGGCTACGAAGGTTTGACCGTCGATTTGAAATGCCACAACCATGACCGTTCCCTTTTCTCCAGGGCCAGTTTCTCCATACCGTACAACGTTTACAATCGTTGAATTCTTAAAAATGGAGGTATAAAAGTCCACAGCCTCCTCAGCTTTTCCATCAAACCATAAATGTGGGGTGATTTTTTGCACGATGTTTTACTCCTTTGCTTTATGGATTCAATTGCCTTACCGTTCGCACGATCGCTTTGCAGGTTTTCCACAATTACAGAGGGGAAATTTCCTATGAAAGCGATCGCAGCTTTTTTCCTTGCTTGCAGAATCAAGGTCTAGGATTCTTTCTCGCAGTTCACCATCCAAGGGGTACCGAAGCGATCGGTGACCATGCCAAATCGGAAAGCCCAGAAGGTCTGTTGAATGGGCATCTGCACGGTTCCATTTTCTGCCAAAAGGTGAAAAATGCGTTCCGACTCTGCGGGATCGTCAATGGCGAGATTGACGCGGAAGCCTTTACTTTCTTCAAACATCTGGGGAGGGCAGTCGCCTCCCATCAAAACCCAATCACCGACTTCGAGACGGATATGCATGATTTTCTCGCCAGGCATTTCAGTCATTTGTCCTTCTGGTGGGGCATTCTCGTTGAGGAACTTCATGGCGATTTTGCCACCGAGACATTGCTCGTAAAACTCAAAGGCTTCTTGGCAGTTACCATTGAAAAAGAGATAAGGATTGAGTTGCATTGTATTCTCCTATTTGTGGATAGATGATTTCTGTGTGATTGATTTCCTGAGCCTTATGCCGCCTGAGCTTGCATTTCTATAAATTCAGATGCGACTTCCTGTATATCAGGGGTAAAATCCTCAAATTCTTGAATCTGGCGAATTTCAAGGATTTCGTTCTCTGAAGCTAGACAGCGTAAAGCCCAAGCGATCGCTTCTTCTCTTGACTTCACCTGAATCATCCAGTAGCCACCAAGGACTTCCTGCACGCCCGCAAAAGGAGCATAGGTAACTTCTGGCTTACCGCCTGAAAACGCAATGCGGGCTCCCATCGATGGTGGATGAAGGCCTTCAAGGGATAGAAGTACTCCAGCTTCCTGTAACGCTTTGTTATATTGCATCATCGCTTCAACCGCCTCTGGTTCGGGCATCGTTCCAGGGGTTGCGTTCTCGTAGCCTTTTGGAATCATCAACATCATAAATCGCATGGAAGTATCTCCTAAAGAACTGTTTGTCTATGGGTATGCTGGGGACGCATCGCTCTCGCTTGCAAACGTCATTATTCTAAGATATGTTTGATATTTGTACAAATATCAAACATATCTTTACATGAAACCTCTTCATTTTTTCTCTGGCAAGCCAGCAACTTCAACCACGGGTCTAATTTCGACCGTGCCGACACTCGCCCCAGGAATTCGAGCTGCGATCGCGATCGCTTCGTCAAGATCCTCGACATCAGTGAGAAAGAACCCACCTAGTTGTTCGCGCGTTTCTGCGAATGGGCCGTCGGTAACCAACGATTTGCCCTCACGTACGCGAATGCTGGTCGCCATGGTGACTGGGTGTAACGGTGCGGTGGATATAAACTGACCATTAGCATGGAGTTCTTGGGCAAGTTAGGCGGACTTCACATAGCATTGCTCCCGCTCGGTTTCGCTCAAAGCATTTTCTTCCATATAAATCAGCATCATGTATTTCATCGATCTGCCTCCGTTTTTGCCTCGGTTAACTTTTCTCTATGCATCCCTCTATTTATTGGTCGAACGGCGATCGCTCAAATCGACACCTTAACAGATGTTTTTTATGATTAGGTTATGCCGACCACAAAATTAGATGTCGATTTGCTGGAAGAACAGGATCGCATCCGCTGGAACCACCAGCAAATTGCCGAGGCATTACCGCTTGTGGAGGAGTCGTTGTGTGTTGGTGGCACTAACTCCTACGCAGTGCAAGCCGCGATCGCTGCCCTGCACTGTCAGGCAACACGAGCAGAGGAAACCGATTGGAAGCAGATCGTAAGACTTTACGATTTGCTCGATCGCTTACAACCTTCGCCAATCGTGTCGCTCAATCGTGCAGTGGCGGTCGCAATGGTGAGCGAACGACGCTTTCTCGAACGAAGACTGGGTGAAGTTCAACCCTGATATTTATAATTCGGCACAAGAATGGGTACCGATGATTACTTAGGTTGAACGATTGGAGTTGGGAGTGGAACGGGTGAAGGAAGAATTCGATAGAAAATGCCGATCGCATAGCCTGTCAATCCCAAAAAGGCAACGACCGCAAAACCTAGCCAAACCTTATTTCTACTTTGCTGTTTGAGCTTTTTCTTTACTTGAGTTTGACGTTCGGTTTGGTTTTCTTTGGACAGGCGATCGAGTTCGTCAAGCATATGCAAAATTGCTTCGCAGTCAGTGGGGCGATCGACAGGTCTAGGCGAAATCAAACGTTCCAGCAGTTGTGCAAAATCATCAGAGAGCTGCATCGCAGATGGACGCCAGTTATAGATATCTGTATGGGGATCGTGAAGATCGAGGGGATGCTTACCTGTGACTAAATGGATAAAAGTCATTCCTAAAGAATAAAAATCTGACTGTGGAATCGCAAAGCCGCGTGACTGCTCTGGCGCAGTATAACCAGCAGAATTAATTTTCGTGATGCCACCTAAACTGCCGATCTTTGCCAGATAGGTGTAGGTGGCTTCTCGAGCTGTGCCGAAGTCAATCAAGGTCAGCTTCCCCGATGGCTTGAGCATGATATTTTCGGGCTTAATATCGCGATGGAAATAACCGTTTTTATGCACGACTTGCAACACCCGCACAATTTGACGCAGCCAAGCGATCGCCATTTTCTCGGAGACAGGTTTATGTGTAGTTATCCATTCATAAAGATTGATTCCTTCCACTTTTTCCATCACAATGCCATGCAAAATTGTGCTGTCTGGTAGATGGTGATGGATATAACCATCAATTTTGGGTAATCCAGGGGAATCGATTTTACCTAAGATAAAAGCTTCTTGTTGAAAAAGTGAGATGGTTTTAGGCTGTTCGTTAAATTCAGGTCTGAGAACTTTAAGTACTCTGGGCTGTTGCCTCTCATTTTCTACTTCGTAGATTGTGCCAAAGCCAGTATTGTCACTGAGCAAACGCTTTACAGCATAGGTGCGATCGATCAACAATTCGCATCGACAGTTCTCGCAAAACTCTATGGTGTCTGGATTTTGGCGATCGCTAGACTTGCAATGGGGGTTGATACAGAGTCGCATAATTAAAGCCTTGTTTGCAGTAACAGCATTTTACCTTCTAAATAGAATTAATTCGCAATTCCTGCTCGTAATGACGAAGGTAATACCATTTTCAAAAAGCTGCGACGTAGTTTTTTGACAGACAGCGCGTAGGGAGGAATTCAAATCTTGCACTGTTGGAATTTTAATTGAACTTGTTATTACGTTTCTCTAAGTAAATATTGTGTCAAGACCAGTCTAAAGGTGAATCCAAAAAATCTATTTCAAATATTTCTGCAAAAGCTTCTGCAACTTGATTTCGGACGTTCGCAAGTTCCACATTGGGAATGAATTGAGACAGACTACAGCAGGTGCGATCGCTGATTCCACAGGGCACGATTCGCTCGAATCCTGCTAAATCCATATTCACATTCAGAGCAAAGCCATGCATCGTAATCCACCGACTGACCTTGATGCCGATTTGGGCGATTTTTTGTCCATCCACCCATACCCCTGTTAAGCCTTGAATCCGACTAGGGGAGAGACTGTATTGCTCCAATACATGAATAATCACTTGTTCTAGTTGCCGCAGATACCAGTGCAGGTCTCGCTTGTAGGCATTTAAATTTAGAATTGGATAACCGACAATCTGACCCGGTGCATGATAGGTAACTTCTCCACCCCGTTCGATGCGATGGCATTCAATTTCAGGATTACTTAAATCAAATTTGAGGAATTCTAAACTGGAACCCTGTCCCAAAGTATATACAGGTGGATGTTCCATTAATAGAAGAACATCGGATAACTGACTATCTTGCTGACGTGCCAGCATCAGTTCTCTCTGCCACTGCCAAGCGGTCAAATAGGGAATGGGGCGATCGCTTTGATATAGATAACAAGAACGTCTCACGATCGCTCACGATTTAAAGAATGGATTGCCCAACGCAGATAGCCTTGACTGGCGGCAATCACAGGTACAGCAATAATCTCTGGTTCGCTATAGGGGTGCAGCGATCTCAGCCTTGCTTCTAAGGCATCATAGTTTCTCAACAAGGTCTTGATCATGAGTAAAAATTCTGACTCAGTACAGATTTCTCCCTGCCAAAAATAGGTCGAGATTAACCCGGGAAACACCTGTACGCATGCGGCATGATGTTCTTCAACTAAAATCTGTGACAACCTTGTTGCCATCCCTTGATCTGGCAATGTTGTCATCACGATGACTAAATCGTCATCCCCTTGCATAGGATCTGAGTACATCAGGCGTTTACATGCTGTGCATTTACATAAAAGTTTGAGCTAGAAAAATTACAATTTCTAGTCCGAATATCTTGCAGCATACAGCACTCTTTTGCAATTTCATCATTCTGGAATCTGACTTTGCCATCCAAACTTCCAGAATGACGACAGTTAGGTTGAGGGACTTTCTTGACTTTCGGGAGTTGTCTCTGCTTTGCTGGTATTTTGCTCTGCTTGTCTCTGCCGCTTTTTCTTTTCTGCTTCTACCAAATCGGCCATCATCTGACGGGCTTGGGCAACTTTCTCAAGGTTAGAGCGATAGAGATCGAGGTCTTTAAATAAGCGTTCGGAGCCAATCTTTAAAGCTTCGCCCACCTGCTTAATTAAATCTTGACGTTTGTCATTGTCAGCGATCGCCTCAGGATCGACGATTTCTAGCAATGTAAAAATACCCACGGCAAATAGACGGCTGTACTTAAATTTGGGGTTTGCCGCGATCGCGCGCACCTGTGGCATCAAAGGATCGAGATTGACATTGGCTTCTAAAGTTGTCAGCAAACTTTTGACCTCAGCAGGAGATCGCATGGCAAGTTCGCTGAGTTGAGAAGCTTCTTGGCGCAGTTGCTCGGGGTTAAAGTGCAATGCTTGAGCTAAAGCCGTAAAAATCGTGTGACGATCTGCTTCAGGACTGTAGCCAACCGTGAATCGGTCAAAAGAAGTTACAACACCAAGTCCAAAGATGGAGTCATAGGCAAAAGGCTGGCTCACTATTAGCAGATGGATCTCTACCAACAGTTCGTCGATTACACGGCGGTAAATTGAATTTACAGGCTTGGGAAACCCTCTGTAAAAATCACGTTTGGTATCAGAAACAGTGCGAACAGTATTCACGATGGACAAAAACCTAAAGGCAAAATTAATAATTCCATCATCTCATAGATAGGAATCTAGGCATTCTGCTAAGGGAGGATTTATCTAAAGGTGCGACAAATCTTAGGGCATTAAAAGTCTAGTAGACCTGTACCCATTCATGCACTTCATAGTCTGTCCAAATTTGGTTTTGCCAGTAAGGATCGGACTCAATTAACTGTCTTGCCGAGGCTTCATCCGCCGCTACATAGACGGCAAAAACCTTGGTTACATCCTGCGTCGGCCCAATTGTAGTTAACTGCCCCGACTCATGTAGAGCCTTGAGGTTATCGAGATGGGCTTGGCGGTAAGGGGCTCGCTTTTCTAACACATTGTCACAATAGCTGCCCCACATTACGTACTTCTTCATAATTTAGAAATCTTCAGCTCTCATCATAATTAGAATACTTAGGTGATATCTCAGAAAATTTATACCAAATACTGTAGGGGCAATCCCCCTGTGGTTGCCCTAGATACCACGGGGTAGGCACACACCATCCACTACCCCTACATCAGGTAATTTGTTTGTTGGAAATCTCCTTAAAACCTGAATATCCAAGAAGGATGAAGCTTACTTGAAACAAAATTTATCAACGATCAGAGCAAGGGCTGTGGCAAAGATAGTGATGCCAATTCCGACAAAAACATTTTGACCTTGACTGACACTAATACAGGCAACCGTCCCAGCTCCCATTGCCGCTGTAACTGCTGCGACGAGAGGATCTTTTGTGGTGTTCTTGTACATAATTTTTAAGCCTTATCAGGAATAAGTTTTTAAATAACGGTTGAAAAATAGCAGTCAGTAAAGTGAATCGCTAAAAGTTGCTTTCACGACTAACAACCTACAACAGTCAAACGCTTACCTAGTAATTCTCAATAAATCTTTTACAAATCCCTGTAAAGAACTTAATACTCGTTAATAACTTAAAGGCTATTTAATCAATGTGAAACTATCGACGAATAGGTCAAACATCTTGTCTGGCGAAGTGTCTGACTCTGGTTTATAGGAATAGATTCGATATGAAAATTTCTCTACATTAATTAATAAAACTTTAACTCGCCAATTTGCGGAGGTTCCTGATTTGTTGGCGATTTTTTGCGTATATTCCAACTGAGAACCTGACTTTCCACCCTTACTCTTGACATCATAGGCAGTAGATTTTAGGTCTTTAGGCGTTTCAGCGGCAGGTTCTAAAGCGGTTACGGATTGACTGTCCGATTTATCCATGGGAATCCGCGCTACGATCGCATAGCTTTGGTTATTCGGGTCAGAGGAAGGCGAGCTAAACCTTACCAGATTTTGCCCAGAGGCTTCTAGCCCTTCATCTTTAACTTGCCAATCTTTGGGATAGCGTAGGGTATAGCCCGCTCCAGAAAATTTGTTTGTGCTGTCAGGCTTAGCATCTTCGGAACTACATAGCTCGATCGCACTGCCATCTTGATTGGTATGCAGGGTATAGCGGCTGCTCTCGGCTTGCAGCACAATTTCAAACCCAGTTTGGGTAGGCGCAACCGTTTGGCACAGGTCAGCTTGACTCAATTGCTGAACGGATTGGGCTTGGGTAGCGATCTCTACAGAGGTTGACAGTTTGAGTTGCGATCGGAGATAGCTCTCGGCTTTTTGGATCACTTCCGTCGGCACGCTTGTGGGCGTTGATTGACAGGCAGTTAAAAGAGAGAGCGTGGAAAGCCCTATACCAAATACAGAACGTTTAAACACAGAAGACCTAAAAATAAAGCGCATAATCAGTTACTGTAGCGCTCTTCGGCAAAAGGTTCGCCGCGACGATGATAGCCATTGCGCTCCCAAAAGCCCAGCTTCTCCTGTTCGAGAAACTCTAGTCCATTAATCCATTTCGCACTTTTCCAAGCGTAGAGGTGTGGCACGACCAAGCGCAAAGGTCCCCCATTATCCACGGGTAAGGGTTTGCCTTGCAGGGTATGGGCAAAGAAATTCTGTTCGAGCAAAAAGTCATCGAGGGCAATGTTGGTGGTGTAGCCGCCATAGCAATGCTGTAGGACATGAGCAGCTTTCGGGTCGAGTTCTACTAACTTCATAAAGTCCAACACTTTCACCCCTGTCCATTGCACATCTAGCTTCGACCATGTGGTAACGCAGTGAAAGTCGATGGTGAAATCATGTTGTGGCAATGCCATCAAATCTGACCAACTAAGGGTTATCTCTTTGGCAAGTCCCCAAACCTTAAACTGCCATTCTTCGGTTGTGACTTGAGGTGTCGTGCCATAGGTCATAATCGGAAATCCGTTAGTCAAGCGCTGACCAGGTGGGATTCGATTCTTGTTTTGGTCTTGAGACTTAGAAAATAGTCCTCCAAACATAATTCACCTAAAGAAAATAGCTATTAGTTGTCAGTTATCAGTTATCAGTTGTGGGTAGTGATGGGGTTTGAGTGTGTCTGAATCTGGCTTACAAAGGATAAAATTTTCTTGACTGACCACTGAGAACCTCTTCACTGAAAACCTTTTCACTAATCATTGTAAGCTGAATTTCTGCCAAGGTAAGTCGCTCTTGCCATGCAGGATTAGATCGCGGGTAATTTGAGCAGTGAGCGGAGCCATCAGAATACCGTTACGATAATGCCCGATCGCCAGCAAGACATTGGGATGATTGGGCACAAATCCTAAAATCGGGGCTTTGTGGGCTTTGGGCTGAGGGCGATCGCCAGCCCAAGTTTCTAGAACTGTGGCCTTGGCAAATTCTGGGCAAAACTCGATCGCGCGATCGAGTAATAAAACAATATTCGCCTCGGTGGGCAACTGCTGATCGCGTTGGCTAGCTTCAAATTCCATGGTTGCACCAATCCAAAACTGATCGTTGCCAAGCGGTACGATGTTCATGTTAGAGCCTTCTTGAGGCTCGATATGTACGATCGGTTGCGAGTTTAGGGGCTTTAAATTTAAATTAGGCAAATGTACTCTAATCGCTTGCCCACCAACTGGTTGGAGCAACTCCTCATAGGATGGTAAAAGGGGAGCCAGCAGTTGATTTGCGCCTAGCCCAGAGGTAATGACGATCCAGTCTGACTTAAGATCTGGCGGTAAATCTGCGAGCGAAGCGATCGCACAGTTCCAACGAAATTGCACCCCATTCGCTGCGGCTGCCTCTACCAAACCTTGTACAAATTTAATGGGATGAATGGCGCGATCGCTAGGGCTGTATAGGCCACCATGCGATTGAAACTGGGGGTATTCCAAACCTAGCTCTGACTGACTGAGCCAATGCATCGGGAATCCCTGTTTTTGACGATATGGAATCAATGTCTCGCATCTTGCCTCAGCGTTTGCGTCGCCATAGAGGCAAAGAATCCCCGCCTGATAGTAGGGAATCTCGATTTGAGTTTGGGAAATTAATTCGGCTACAAGGTCGTCATATAGACGCAGGCTGGCTAAACGCATCGACACCAACGTGCCGCGCAATTTATGCCCGCAGGCAGCCATCAAAACACCCAAGGCAGCCCCTGTAGCGCCTTGGGCGGGTTTTGACTTCGCCTCTAGGACAGTAATCTGAAGGTCAGCCCGATCTGCGACTTTGCTTAACTCGTAGGCAAGGACTGCACCAACCACACCACAGCCGATAATTGTGACTTGGCTTGTCATGCTTTCATGGCGCGATCGCTACGATCCTGATGAGGTGCGACGACGGCGAGATGCTGCAGGCGACTGAATCGGTGGTTCCTCCTTCTTAGTCCCAGAATCTTCTGTGGCATTGGATTCAAGTACAGCCTTTGAAGGCTTACTGCTCGATTCACCATTCTGGACTTCAACCGACTGAGAAAGTTGCTCTGGTTGAGCCGCAAAATCATCGGAAAAATCATCGGGCTGATCGAGGCGATCGTACTCATCATCTTGGTCTGAGGTTGGACTGATATCCAACAAGTCATTGCCATCCGCAGATCCATCGGCTGCATCAGACAGTTGCGATGCCTGAGGAACTTCCAAAGTTGGAATTTGGGGAGCCATACCCGGTAGGGTCACCGTCACAATGCTATTGCGCGGATCTTTGACTTCGCGATCGATCAACAGCAAGGGAGAAATTCCCATAAAGGCATAGATGTCTTGCTCCTCTTCCGTCATCTCCACAACCACAATCTCAGGTGGCTCAAGTTTAGGTCGGGGAGTTTCACGACGACCGATCCGCTCTTGGGGGATGACTTCTGGCTCGGCTTCAACGGGAGGTGGCGCTGTAACCACAGTTCTGGACGAAGACAATACGGGGACTTTAGAGGGTGGCTCTCTTGTCTCAAATCTAAGCTCTGTACGCGACTCAGGTCTTGACTCAGAACGAGATTCCGTCCGTAAGCGACCTTCACGACCTTCACGGGTTTCGATCGCAATGGGTGGCT
The DNA here is from genome assembly GCF_036349135.1 of Tumidithrix elongata BACA0141. Lineage (NCBI taxonomy): Bacteria > Bacillati > Cyanobacteriota > Cyanophyceae > Pseudanabaenales > Pseudanabaenaceae > Tumidithrix > Tumidithrix elongata. The sequence goes on along the minus strand of NZ_JAZBJZ010000002.1, from coordinate 120,976 downwards.
TTTCTGGATCGCGGGTTTCACGGGCATCGCGATCGCGTCCGGGGGGAGCATTGCGTTTGCGACGGCGAGAATTACCGTTGCGTTCTTGATAGCTAGGATGGTTGACCAGATTGGGTTCAATTCCGCCACTGAGTGGGGAATCATCCTCTAGCAGCTCTGTCGTCAAATCGAGCTTAGAGGTATAGCGGGCTTCCCACTGACGGGTTGTAGAGTCAACGGTTTGCGCGGCTGAGTCACCGGGTAAATGCACCAGATGACCTAGACCGTTACAGGTGGGACAGGGGCGACCAAATAGCTCGTAAATGCTTTGACCTTGACGTTTGCGGGTTAGCTCTACCAACCCCAATTCCGTCAGTTGGGCAATTTGTGGGCGAGACTTATCCGCACGAAGGGCTTTGTTAAAATGCTCTAACAGTTGCATCTGATCGCGGCGCGTGTCCATATCAATGAAGTCCACGACGATCACACCCGCAATGTTACGCAGTCGAACTTGACGCGCTACCTCGGCGGCTGCCTCACAGTTTGTCCATAAAACGGTTTCGCGAGATGTTTGAGATTTTGTAAAGGAGCCAGAGTTAACATCAATCACCGTGAGCGCTTCAGTTGGCTCGATGATAATGTAACCGCCACTGGGCAGATCGACTCTAGGTCTTAATGCTTCCCGAATAGCAGCATTGACACGGAAATATTCCAGAATTGAAGCCCGTTCGCGATGTTGATCGAGCGATAGGCCACTGGGAATTTTGCCATCCCCCCAATTGAGTAAATGGTGTTTGACCCGCCTCAGACCATCACTGGTATCGGTGACAATGCGGTTGACTTCGCTGGAGTACAGATCGCGCAGTACTTTTTGAATGAAGTCGCGATCGCGATCGAGCAGACTGGGATGACGGGTTGTGGTCACATCTTGTTGAACCGCTTCCCACTGTTTTTGGAGATTGTCTAAATCTTCAATAATTTGCTCTTCGGGCATGCCTTCAGCTTCGGTGCGCACCAGCAGCCCCATGCCTGAGGGCTTGATTAAAATCGCCAAGGCTCTGAGTCGATTGCGCTCAGTTTCAGTGCGGATGCGACGAGATAGGTTTACTCCCCGTCCAAACGGAATTAATACGACATATCTGCCTGGTAGCGAGATATTGCCTGTGAGGCGAGGTCCTTTATTGCCCGTAGGCTCTTTCATGACCTGCACCAAAACTCTTTGCTGCGGAGACACCAGATCGCTGATGTTGCCCGCAGAACGGCGCATTTTTAAAGGACCTAGATCGGTAATGTGAATAAAGCCATTTCGTTCCCCATCGCCAATATTGACAAAGGCGGCATCTATGCTGGTTAAAACATTTTCGACCACACCTAAGTAGATATCCCCGACTTGATGCGTCCCAGTGGCAACGATAATTTCTTCAATCTGGTCTTCGCTGAATACAGCAGCCGTCCGATGCTGCTCAGCAATGATAATTTGCTTGGGCATCCAATTTCCTCAGAATTTTTGAGTTAGTTGAGCCAGTCTAAGAACCCATAATGCTTAGTGGCTGCTTGGGTGGCTGTTAAGAGCATGACACACCCAAAATCTTAAGAGCTAAAAGCTCAAAGTACAGATTACAGTTGATGTTTTGCCTATGCTCTACCCTTGTCATCTCTAAAGAGATTTAAGTATTAGTCCATGATCTGATTCGATCTGACTCAGGCTTTTGGCTAACATCTCACACCTTACCTTTTGTCACCTTACCCTTTGTACTTAGCCACCAAAAATTCAGTTTTGGAGCTAAAAGCTTAAGTCTACTGAAACTTACTGAGTAAGAGATTCAGTCCGTTTTAGTAAATTTTAGAGTTTAGTAGATTTGAGTCTCAAATTTAAGTTTCAAATATAAACTTGGAACCTTGAGTTAAAACCGTTGCTAAATCAAGGAATGGTATTACTAAATTGAGGATGGGGTTTTCCCGATAAGAGAAATCACCGCTTCACCCTTTATTCATGCATTCTTTAATGTTTATGCAACGCTAAATCCAAAGTTAAATTTGGGCTAAATGCTTGTGTGGTGCAAGATCTGAAAGCTACTGATTTGACAGCATAGCAATACAAACCGTCACAAATTAAACGTCAATAACTATACCCGCAATTTCCGTATATAGTCACTGAAATTTGAAATTTAACTTAGCGAAACTCTTAGACCGACTAAGCTACACGTACCTAAGTAGACTGCCTAAACTTATGACTTAACTTTTACAAGTGGCATCAGGTCTTGAGGCATAGGTGAAAGCAACGCAAGCAAGATATATTCTTTTGCTCGGTTATATGTAGCCTAGTTTAGTATTATAGCGTAGCTTTGAACGATAGAATTGCTGAGGTGTTTTTAAGCGTGAGGATATTCCCCTGATTACTCGCATCGTCTTAGTACGTCATGGTGAAAGTACATTTAACACCAATAATATGGTGCAAGGTCGCGGCAACCTCGATCGACCAGAACTTCAGTCCGTCTTGACCGAAAAAGGTCAGCAACAAGCTGGCTTGGCAGGTGCTGCACTTGCCAATTTACATTTTGATGCGGCCTATGTCAGCCCTTTGCTCCGCGCTCGCCAAACGGCTGAGCAGATACTGGCAGCTAGTTCTAGTCCGCCACCCGTTACGTTTCATGAGGGTTTATGTGAAATCAACCTGCCTGCATGGGAGGGGTTGACTTTTGACGAGGTGCGATCGCAATTTCCCGATCAATTTCACAATTGGGAGCACGAGCCGCATAAGTTGGTGGTTAGCGATCGCTACCCCGTTCTCGATTTGTTCGAGCAGGCAAAGGCATTTTGGCAAGAAGTTTTACCGAAGCACACGGGACAAACAATTCTGATCGTCGGTCATAGTGGTGTCAATCGTGCCTTGATTTCTACCGTTATCGGACTCCAGCCAGCGCAATATCATCATTTGCAGCAGATTAACTGTGCGATTAGTGTCTTAAATTTTGCTGGGGACAATCTTTCAAATTTAGGTTCAGATTTAAGTAACGTGCAGGTGCAGTTGGAGTCTTTGAATTTGACAAGCCACCTCACTTCGCTGACAAAATCAGTTTTGCCTCCTCCTCGCAAAGTCCACATCGGGCCGCGTATTTTACTCGTGCGTCATGGTGAAACCGATTGGAATCGTCAAAAACGTTTTCAAGGTCAAATTGACGTGCCTTTAAATGCCAAGGGTGAAGAACAAGCACAGCAAGCCGCTGACTTTTTGGCTTCTGTAACCCTTCACAAAGCTTTTAGCAGTCCCATGCTGCGCCCCAAAGACACTGCCCTCAAGATTTTGACCCATCATCCTGAGGTGGAGCTGGAATATTTTGACGAACTCAAAGAAATTTCACACGGACTTTGGGAAGGCAAATTTGAAGCTGAAATTGAAGCGGAATTTGCAGGCGAACTGGAAAAATGGCAAAAAAACCCCGAAATTGTCCAAATGCCTGAAGGTGAAAATCTGCAGCAAGTTTGGGACAGGGTTGCCGAGGCGTGGCTGCAAATCATTCGCGCTACCCCTGCAGGTGAGACAGCTTTGGTGGTTGCCCATGATGCCGTGAATAAAGCGATTCTCTGTCAGTTGTTTGGCTTTGAACCTGAAAAATTCTGGATATTTAAGCAGGGCAATGGCGGTGTAAGCGTGATTGATTATTACAAGGGTTACGAGCATCCACCGATGTTGCAAGCAATGAATATCACTACGCATCTATCCAATAGCGTGTTCGATCAAACAGCCGCAGGGGCTTTGTAGGCTGGCAGTTACCCATTTTTTACAATCCTAACAAGAAGGGGCAATTCATGAATTGCCCCTTCTTTATCTATGTATTATTTCTGATTGCTGCGTCAGATAACGAATAACAAAGCATCAATAACTATGTGTTGGTCTTTCAGTTAGACTTAATTTCGGCGCGTGTGTTGAGGTTTGTATGAAGGCAAAATCAATTTTTATTGGCATTGCAGTTGCTGCAATTTTTTTACTGGTTCTGAGTTTTACAGCAGTATCTAAGGTGCTGAGTGCCAATCCTAGCGATCTATTGCAGGGTGTAAAAACACAACCGCAAGCCGTTAACTTTTTACCAAAGCGATCGCCGCTTTTCTTCTCCTTTCTAGTCAACCCCGATCGCCTGAGCCTATTCGCGCAATTGGCTGCTAAGTCCAGCGATCGCGCCAGCATTAAAAACGAATTTCGCCGCCTCAAACAACAGCTTCAGCAGGAATGGGCGCTAGATTATGACAGCGATATTCAGCCTTGGTTAGGCAATGAAATCACCTTGGCGGTGACCGCAACCGACATCGATCGCCAAAGTGAAAACGGCTTACAACCTGGTTATCTCCTAGCCTTCTCAACCAGCAATGTAGAACTAGCAAAAGCATCCGTAGAAAAATTTTGGCAGAGACAGGCAATTGGAGGATCGGATTTAGGTTTTGAGCAGTATCAGGGCATCCCGATTGTTTTTGCCAACACGCCGCTACCGAATTTAGGGCAGGATGCCGCGATCGCCAGCGCCACGATTGGTAAATTTGTGCTATTTGCCAATGATGTCAAAGTCATTCGTAATGCCATTAACGACTTGCAAGTACCCGATCTTGCTTTAGCAGGACTAGATACCTATAAAGCAAGCGTCAAGCAACTTACAAAAGGCAGAATTGGTCTAGCTTTTGCCAATTTTACCGAACTAGGCTCATGGGGAACAACCAGTGGGGTCTTACCTAAAAATCTCACAAATTTACCGAAAGCAGTCCTATCCGTAGGGCTGGGTCTGGATCGGCAAGGACTCGAGGCTGAAACAGTCCTGACGCTCGATCCCCTCGCTACAAATATAGCCTTAGCGGGAAATCATGCCAGTGCTAAAGCCCAAAACCCAAAAAACTCCAATCAAATTACCGAGCTTGTTCCCGCTGGTAGTTCTGTACTGGTCGGTCGCGACCTCAGCCAAACCCTCCAACAAATTTCTGCAACCCTCAAGCCTTACCCAGAGTTAAACGCAAGCTTCGTCAGTGCGATCGCTACCTTAACCGCAAATTCTAGTTTGAGCTTTGGTGGTTCGCCTTTAGAGGAAGCAAACAGAGAGTGGTTGCAAGGGGACTATGCGATCGCGGCTCTACCCAATGCTACGGGCAAATCAGATTGGGTATTGATTGCCGAGAATAAAGCACCGAGTGTAGTGAAAGCAGAAATCGATCGACTAGATGCACTAGCTCGCAACGCCAAACTCACCGTAGGGGATTTGAGTCTCAACGAGCAAAATCTCACAGTTTGGACGCAGTTAACGGCTGTGACCAATCCTAAAGACGCTTTAGCGGCAGCATCGATCAATGGCAGTGTCGCGATCGCCCATACCAAAATTGCGCCCGATTCAAAATATGTAATTTTCTCGAACTCGATTGAGGCTGTAGAAAAGGTTTTATCGAGCGATCTCACCTCGATCTCGCGATCGCCGAGGTTTAAGAACCTTGCCAAAAAGCTACCCAGTAATTTGTCAGGATTTGCCTACATCGATCGCAAAACCAATCTAGATGTCTGGATCGCCAAATTCCCGCTACTCCCAACCACGTTGAAGGCACTGCAAGGATCGCCTTTGCAATTGCTGCTAGACCATATTGAAGTGATAAACCTTGCGAGTACTGCTACCAATGGTTCGAGTCTGCGTGGTGAGATCTCGATTGCACTCAAGTAGGTCTGATAAACTTTAAGAACTATTTTGCATTCCTTAAAAATTTTATAAACCCAAAACGAAGCGGGCGGACTCAGACCCACTGCCCCTGCATTAAATTCACAATCATTATAAAAATACCTATTCAAATCTTCTAAAGACATGACCACAATTCAAACTACCCCTGCTGATGTCTTTACCTTGGCATCATGGTTGGCGGGAGACTTTAGCAACTGGGAACAAGCGATCGAAAATCCGCCCTTTTTCGCGCATATTCGAGTTTGCATTCGACCATTGCCAGTTATCCCCAGTACAGAGCCACCCGAGGGCGTCTGGTTGTACTCCGAGCAGTCCTATGATTTTGAGCTAAACCACCCCTATCGCACGGCGATCTTGAATATTGTGTCAAGGGGCGACCACCTTGAAATTGTGAACTACAAACTTAAAGAAGCCGAAAATTACTTTGGTGCAAGCCGTCAACCCGAGCGATTGCAAGAACTTACACCCGAGCAACTCGAAAAACTCTGCGGCTGCACCATGCTGGTACATCGCACCGAGAACAATACCTTTAAGGGGGCGATCGAGCCGGGCAAACAATGTTGCGTCGTGCGTAAGGGCAAATCAACTTACCTTGTGAATGAATTTGAAGTGGGAGAGCATTTCTTTTCTAGCCTCGATCGCGGTCACGACCCAGAGACAGATGAGCGGGTTTGGGGGTCAGTCGCTGGGCCATTTGAATTTACCAAAAAGACCAGCTTTGCTACGGAAGTTCGGTCTCACGAGGTTTCTTCGGTATAATTAGTCACGAATAATTAGCTGCTGAGTCTAGCAAAAATTTGTAGGCATAATTTTCGTTGACAGTTAAGTTCGTAAATCGTTTATAGGTGTTAGTTTGAAAGTTCTTGTTATTGGTAATGGCGGTAGAGAACATGCCATTGCATGGAAGCTTTTACAGTCCCCAGAAATTACCCAGGTTTTCTGCATTCCTGGGAATGGGGGAACCGCAACGACACCCAAATGCCGCAATGTGTCGCTGTCAATCGATGATTTTGAGGGAATGCTCAGATTTGCCCAAGTGCAGGGTGTTGCCCTGACCGTTGTGGGGCCAGAGTTGCCCCTATCTCAAGGGATTGTGGACTTTTTTCATAGTGCCGAAGCCCCAATTTTTGGTCCAACCAAAAAGGGCGCACAGATTGAGTCCAGTAAAGCTTGGGCAAAGGAACTGATGCAGTCTGCTGGCATTCCAACGGCGGCTAGTGCTGTATTTAAGGATGCAGCCAGTGCTGTAGCCTATGTGCAACAGCAGGGTGCGCCGATTGTGATTAAAGCCGATGGTTTGGCAAGTGGCAAAGGCGTGACGGTTGCCATGACCCTAGAGCAGGCTGAAGAAGCGATCGCTAAAATCTTTAGCGGACAATTTGGTGCGGCGGGCGAGATGGTTGTGATTGAAGAATATCTCACAGGACAAGAGTTGTCCGTTCTTGCCATTACCGATGGGTTGACCATTCGCCCTCTATTGCCTGCCCAAGATCACAAGCGACTAGGAGATGGCGACATTGGTCCCAATACAGGCGGGATGGGAGCCTATGCCCCAGCACCGATCGCTACGTCTGAGCTAATGGCAAAAATTCAAACTAAGGTACTAGAACCAGCGATCGCTGCCCTCAGAGAACAGGGAATTGACTATCGTGGCTGTCTCTATGCAGGCTTGATGATTACACCCAGTGGTGAGCCCATGGTAATCGAGTTTAATTGTCGATTTGGCGATCCTGAGACGCAGGCGATTTTGCCTCTTTTAGATACTCCCTTAGAAAAACTGTTGCTTGCCTGTATTGAGCGCCGTTTAGAAAAAATGCCGCCGATCGCTTGGAAGCCTCAAGCCTCTGTCTGTGTTGTGATGGCAGCGAGTGGCTATCCCGAAAAAGTTGAACTCGGTAAATTTATTACTGGAATTGGTAAAGCTGAAGCATCTGGTGCTGTTGTGTTTCAGGCAGGTACAAAGCTAAAAAATAATAGCCTAATTACCAGTGGTGGCAGGGTTTTAGGTGTGACCGCCACGGGCTCAAATATTCAAGCAGCGATCGCTTCGGCTTACAGCGCGATCGAGTCCATTGACTATGACGGAGCGATCTTTCGGAAAGATATTGCCAGCCGCGCGATCGCATCCTAATTCTCTCTAACAACGAAGAGATGTAAGCTTAACAACCTAAAAGCCCCCCTAAATCCCTCAATATCTGGGGGACTTAAAAAGATTCTGATTCTCTAGAATTGATGGTCGCTCCGAATTAAAGCCGATAGTGGCGAAACACTTCACTGGCAGCTCGATGTAGCAAGGAATGCCGATAGACTAAGGCTCGCAGATCGTCGGCATAGCCGCCACCGATCACGCAGGCTACGGGGTATCGCTGCGCTAAGCAAGTACTCAAAACCTGCATATCACGCCGATACAACCCAGTATCCGTAAGCGCTAGTTTCCCTAAGCGATCGCCGACATGGGGGTCAACCCCTGCATCGTAAAGCACCAGATCGGGATTGAACGCTGAGAGCAGATCGGGTAAATAGTTCGCTAAGGTGCGTAGATAGGCATCATCCTCCATACCTTCAGGCAGAGGAACATCGAGATCGCTGTTTTGCTTCGTACTCGGAAAATTAATCTGGCAGTGCATTGAAAAGGTAAACACTTGCTTAGAATCAGCAAAAATAAATGCCGTGCCATCCCCCTGATGCACATCTAGATCGACAATCAGAATTTTTTTAGCTAATCCTAACTGTTGGATTACCCTTGCGGCGATCGCCAGATCGTTAAAAATGCAAAACCCCGATCCATAGCTGGGAAAGGCATGATGGGTTCCTCCCGCTGTGTTACAGGCTAACCCACACTGCAAAGCCAACTGAGCCGTAAGCATCGTTCCCCCTACAGCTATGCAAGTGCGATGGGCCAACCCCTCACTCCAAGGCAGTCCGATGCGTCTTAATGCTTTGCGATCGAGGCTACCCTCGCAATAGGCCTGCACGTAGCTCGGATCGTGCACCGACTCGATCCATGCTCTCGGTGGTAACTCAGGCAAATGCAATTGTTTAGACTGCACCACCCCTTCTGCCAACAGCATTTCTGTCAACAAACGAAACTTTACCATAGGGAATCGATGTCCGTCAGGTAAAGGAACAACATAATCAGGATGATAGACAATCGGTAGTTCCATTTGGAGCTGTAGCAATCCCAAGCGATCGATAAAACAGCATCCTAACGCTCAGCCCCCATTATTCGTAACCCACCACAGAGCCATCTGGCATCACAGCTCCCCGCATAATTGCGCCACTCAAACTTGCCCCACTGAGGTTGGCATCTCGAAAACTAACGCCTGTAAGCACTGCCAGTCGTAAATTTGCCTTGATCAAGTTTGTGCCGATTAAAAACGCTGCCTCTAATCTCGCTGAAATCAACTGAGCGCCATTAAGATTCGCACCCGTGAGGTTGGCGTGATCGAGCTGGGCATCGCTAAGAATGGCATCGCACATCTGGGCATTGGTAATATTTGCATTACTGAGGGTGGCATTGCTGAGGGTGGCACGATTGAGAATCGCATCCGTCAGGTTAGCGTGACTGAGATTGGCATTACTTAAAACGGCATCACTCAAGTCAGCTCCCACCAAAACAGCATGATTGAGAATGGTATCGCTCAGATCGGCATCATTGAGAATCGATAGTGTCAGATTGGTATTGCTTAGGATGGCATTGCTGAGATTGGTGTTACTTAAATTGGCTTCAGTGAGATTGGCGCCACTGAGGTTTGCGAAACTGAGATTGGCTTTTGAGAGATTGGCAGTTTGTAAATCAGCATCACTAAGCGTGGCATGGTTGAGATTCGAGCCGATTAGATCGCTGCCATTGAGGTTTGCCCCACTTAGATCGGCATTACTAAATAGTGCCTCCGTCAAGTCAGCATTTGCCATCATGGCCGAACTAAGAATAGCGCCATTAAAATTTGCTTCTCTAAGGTAGGTGTGACAGAGATAAGCGCCACTGAGATCGGCACCAATGAGCTTTGCACGGTATAGATCGACTTCTCGCAAATTAGCCTTCCGCAAATCGGCATTACTCAAGTTTGCACCAAGCAAATTGGCACAACTTAGATTTGCCCAACGCAGATTTACCCCACGCAGATCTGCTTCTCTAAGGTTTCCAAGTTTGAGGTTAGCACTACTTAAATCTGGCACAATTTCAGGATGAGTAGCCTTCCATCGATTCCATGTCGCTACGCCTTGTTTTAGCAATGCCAGATGTTCTGCGTTTGCCATAGAGGTGACTCCTCGATTTGGATGGTTTGATTGGCGTGATTATTTCAGGGTTATGTATATACAGAAACAAGAAAAAGTCTGTAATTGTATTTTGAAAACCGTTGCTAGCGAAGAGCCAAAACCTAAACGCCAATCCTTTATTACCTATGATGCAATTGTTATAAAATGTTATAAAAAATAAAAAGCCCAGAAGGGTTTCTGGGCGCAGTCAGTTTAAGGCTTTAATGTAATTAGATTATCGGTTTGGATAGCTTGCCAACATCACCCAGTTGGGTGAACGCAATGGGTGACCTTTTTTTCGCGAACGATCGCTTTGTTTTTGTCAAAGCCTACCCATTCGCGGCTGTCCCAAAAAAGCAAAAAAAGAGCCCAGAAGGGTTTCTGGGCGCAGTCAGTTTAAGGTTTTAATGTAATTAGATTATCGGTTTGGATAGCTTGCCAACATCACCCAGTTGGGTGAACGTAGCGGACGACCTTTTTCTCGCGAACGATCGCTTCAAAAAATAAAAAAAGCCCAGAAGGGTTTCTGGGCGCAGTCAGTTTAAGGCTTTAATGTAATTAGATTATCGGTTTGGATAGCTTGCCAACATCACCCAGTTGGGTGAACGCAACGGGCGACCTTCTTACGATCGCGTTTGCATTACCGTCGCGCTAATTTCGACAACACCTACTTGTTCGCTATCAATCTCTATGGCTGCGGCATGGGACAGGTCGAGGATACGATCGCCCACATAGGGGCCGCGATCGTTCACCCGTACAATCACCGATTTCCCATTGCGGAGATTTGTAACTTTTAGATAGGTATCGAGGGGCAAAGAAGGATGGGCGGCCGTAAACCCTTTTTGCTCAAAGGTTTCTCCTGAAGCCGTTGGCAGGCCATGAAAATCCCATCCATACCAAGATGCCTCACCCTGCACGCTGTGGTCTGTAGCCGTAAGCTGAAGCATCTGCTGTTGTGCCTCAACTAAGGTCAAGGGCTTTGCACCTGTGGCTTGACGTAAGTTGTTAACCCATTGAGTTAGATTTAATTCGGGATTGGCAATTCCAACCATTGGGACTGTAAATAGCGTTGCCAAATCGTATTGTCCAATGTAACTACCATTCCAAATCACTGGCAGAATTTTGTTCGGATCGAAGCTAGAGGAATTTAGCAAAAATTCTAGCCTTGCGGCTACCGTCGCTGCATCTGCAATGTGGCTCAGCGTTAAGATTGGTTTCTGATTGACAAAAATCGTCCAATGGTTCGCACCAGTAGCCTGTAGAGAAATGGTATGGAACTGCGATCGCTTTGGGGCAAAAGTCAAACCTTTAGATTGTACAGAATTATTAACTGCAGATTGGTCAATATACTTGACGCTCTGATAAGAAGGCGAGCCCGCGATCGTTTTGTTGAGATTAAAATAAAGCGCGCTAAAGAAAGTGGAGCCGATTGATACGACCCACATTGCTGCGAAAGTATTCATAATAAAGACTGCAAACTAGATTTCGTTAAGCCAAAATCTCTAGATAGTTAGAATATAAAAAAGATTTGTAAATAGACTGTTGTAAAAAGTAGGTTTTAGATTTCTCGTTTTATATTTTTCTTAGAGAAGCATTAAAAACTGGTCGATCGGTTTCCCTGTAACCATTTCACAAAAGTGGAATACTTTTGTAAGGTTTCTGTATGCCTCAATACAAAATAGAGGATCGTCGGGGATCAAAAATCACCCCTTTGGAAGAGATAAAATTACTTAGGTCTATTTCCCCAAGAAATTCTTCATTAATTTTTTATGCAAATACGCCCTAGTCAAGCGTTTCAACGATGTATTTAAAAACACATTTAAATTCTTTATTTCATTTGTTTTTCCCCTTAATAGATGGGGAATTTTTAAGCAAGAAAACAATCAAACTGCCCCAAATCAAAATTGCGAATGTCCAACCCATTCAACAAAGGTTGTTTATAGGGTTACTTAAAAGGTTGTTTATAGGGTTACTTAATAGACAAAATCCTCAATCTCCAAACTTTGGCACAAAAAACTTTGCCACAATAAGTCATCGAGGGGCAGGGGGACACATCCTGATCGCCAAGTGTTTCCAGAGAAAACAGGAAATTGCCTGTGGCTGAACTGGAATGCTTACCTCTAGCATCGGGACAGCAGGGTGAGGGGGTCTGTCTCCAAGTACGCTTGGGTCCCTACTGGTTTCTGCTCGATTGTGGCTTGACCGATTTATCCCCCCTGTTTCATACAGGACTCAGTTCTGAAGGTTCATCTGAAGGTAATGTGCCTTGGGCAGGGGTTTTTTGCAGTCATGCCCATTCCGATCATGGACGCGGTTTAAAAGAACTGCATGCGATCGCCCCTGACTTACCGATCTACACAAGCGAAGTAACATCTCGGTTGCTGCCTCTGGCTTGGGCAGATCCCGCCCTTGCCCCGCCCGAATTTTGCGTTCCCTTGGCTTGGCGGACAGAATATCAAATTCAACCCAATTTATCGGCAAAGTTGCTGCCCTCTGGTCATTTACCGGGAGCGGCAAGCTTGAGCTTGACTTATACTGCCAAAGATCGAGAATACTCAATTCTCTATACGGGTGACTTTTTTCTCTCTAACTCTCGCCTAGTCGAGTCCCTGCGCTTAGAAGACTTTCGCGGTCTGTCACCCGATGTTCTAATTATCGAAGGCAGCTATGGCACAGCCAAGCATCCTCACCGCCGCAGCCAAGAAAACGATTTAGCTACCAAAATTATCGAGGCGATCGCGACGGGTTACTCAGTGATTTTACCTGTATCGAGAATTGGGATTGGGCAAGAAATTTTAATGTTACTGCGCAGCCATCATCAATTTACAGGAAAAGATATTGATATTTGGGTAGATGCCGCGATCGCGCTTGGGTGCGATGCCTATTTAGATTTGCTGCCTTATCTACCCAACTCAGTGCGAAATTTTGCGCAACATCAACCGCTATTTTGGGACAAAAAAGTCAGGCCGCATGTCGGACGGATTGAATCAGGTCAGCAGCTTAATCGCGAGCCCTGCATTTTATTGGTTGACAAACACTCTGACTGGACAGAATGGCTCGATCGATGGGCAAGACCTTGGCTCATACTTCTGCCCGAATTTCAAAGCCGTGGGTCGAATTTCTTAAATACTTCGTTTCCCCACGCTTCCGCCAAGATTGATACCTATCTTTTAGCCGATCACAGCGATGTTGCAGGGACAACGCAACTAATCCATAACTTAAAACCTCAGCACATTGTATTTATGCATGGCAGTGCTGACTATCTAGCCGATCTGGCAAATTTAGACGAATTAAGTAATCGCTATCACGTTCATTGCCCCCCTTCAGGAAAGCGGCTAGAGTTGGCAGTGGGTGAGTCTTTTCATGGGGCAATTCCGCCTAGATCCGATCGCGCTGCACTACAACCCTATGAAGGGGAACTAGCTGAGCTAGATTCGGCTGTGGTGCTGACCTTACCTGCGGAAATTACAGCCGATTCACGGTGGATAAACTTTGCCGATACGGGTTTGGTTGAAGCAAGGTGGCAGGGCGAAGAGTTAATTATTCGTGGACTTACCCAAAGAGAATTACTCTCGGGCGAGTTGTCTGATGCTGGCAATGACAATTTGCGCGTCTGTGGCAACTGCCAGTTTTATCGAGGGCAACGTTGCCTCAACCTAGCGTCGCCGTTGTCAGGGCTGAAAGTTAGTCGCGATGGCTATTGTTTGGCTTTTGAAGGGATCGCTGAAAACACTGAATAGCTCCCTTATAAAACGAAAATAGCGGGGTAAGGCTAATTTAACTTAGCAAACCGCGCTATTGAGGAATTATCCGAGACATAGTTTTAACCTAACTTGCTCAAGTAGCGATCGCATCCGCAAAATGGCTTGATCCACATAAACGAATTAGGCATGAACAGAACCATCGGGCATAATGGCTCCTTTGAGCTTTGCTCCCGTTAGCTTTACCATAATGCGATTGTTATAGCCAATACGAGCGCCCGTCAAGTCAGCTCCCGTCAAATCTGCGCCACTTAAATCTGCACCAATTAAGTTCGCCTCCCTCAGATTCGCTTTGACTAGATTTGCTTGTAACAAGTTGGCTCTAAATAAATTGGCTCTGTACAGATTGGCATTTTCAAAATTGACTTGATGCAAAAAGGCATCCGTCAGATTGGCATTGCTAAGATTGGCGTTGCTAAGATTGCGACCTTCAAGATATTTTTCACGCAGATCGGCACCACTGAGATCGGCACCACTCAAGTGATCTGGTCGTTTTGGCTGAGGGTTTGGTTGAGGTGTAGGCTTGGGTGTGGGCTGATAGCGCGGTTGGTAAGTTTGCTGCGGTTGGCGTGGAGCGGTGTACTGGTTTGATTGGGTTTTGGTTTTAGCGCCATATTGATGGCTAGCCTGATGATTTGTTTGGTAGCTATATTGTTGGTGGCTAGTCTGAGGATTGGGTTGGTGATGCGTCTGATAGCTTGACTGGTTTGATTGTGTGGACTGGGTTTTAGCTTGGTGCGAATATTGATTGGTTTGTGTGGAGTGGGCTTGGGCAGAGTGGGTCTGGGTAGTATGAGATTGGGTAGCGTGAGTTTGTGCGGAAGAGCGATGCGATCGCACCTGATCGCGCGCATGATTGATCTCTTTTAATTTTTCTTGGGCTTTTGCCTGCAACCTTAGGTCATCCTTGGGAATGCGATCGGGATGCCAAATAAACGCCAAGTCTCTATAGGCTTGATTCACTTCCTCAAGGGAAGCACTTGGCTCTAGTCCAAGTACTCGATAGCATCGGTCTAAATCAATCATAAGAGTTTCACCGTACCATCATTACAGTTTAAGGGTTATGGCGGTTAGAGATTAGCATTGTGAACAATTTAACAATGTCTTCGGATTGTTTCCCTTGATAGAATTCGTCTTTAGGGGACTTAAGCTTAATTGAATTTTCTAACACTACCTAAGTCTTTTCATCAACCTTATTAAATGAATTAAACAGCTCCTTAAGATCTTGATGGAATAAAGGGAAGCATGAACGTAGCAATCAAGGAAACCCTAAGAATAAACCTATTGGTATTTATAACCAAAAAATTGTTTAGATTCATGATATTTAGAGTTTTTCCCAAGTAAATCTTAGTATTCTTTAGAAGAGAATCTCTTTAAGAAAACTTAGAGATTTGATGGAGGATAAAATCATGAAACTCTCATTGATTACGATTTCTATCGTTCTGATCTCTACATTGATGTTGCCGAATGCTGCTTTTGGGCAAAATTTGATCGTTCCGACAAATGATGCTGAGAGAAACTTGCACCATCGGATCGTTGAAGCACAAAGTCTAAAGATGCCTATTTTTATTACGACGATTGCTTTGACAGCTTCTCTAATAACGATCAGTATTGCCCTAAGCAAGTCCTTTCGCGTAGGATAATCGCGCTACACAATCTATCATTTATAGGGTGTCCCCAGGGTTTGGTAGATAGCTTGGCTGTGCGACAAATTAAATCGAACTGTAGCAAATAAAATTTCCAATCTGTTTAAAATCACAAATAACAGTTTCAAAAAAACGATGTCGCCGTTTTTTGAAATCCCCCCATAGTGCGGAACTCAAATCCAAATCTATTGTAAATTTACTTGAAATTGGTATAACCAAAAAAGAGATGGATTCAAACCTGATTGAGATTGTCAAAGCCGATTATCAGAAATTTCCAGAGGCACAAACTTACAGCATCTATGCTGAGGACGTTTATTTTAAAGATCCTGTCTATAACTTTCGAGGTTTAGCGCAGTACAAAAAAATGATTGGCTTTATCACCACTTGGTTTAAAGCACTCAAACTCGACCTCCATGAAATCGATCGCACTGAGAATGCGATTAAAACGCGCTGGACAATGAGCTGGGATGCCCCTTTACCCTGGAAGCCTCGCATTTCAGTAACAGGTTACAGCGAACTCCAAGTAAATGAGGCAGGACTAATTAGTTCTCATATCGATTATTGGGACTGCGATCGCTGGGATGTGGTCAAGCAGCATTTTATTTTCTCGGCAAAGTAATTCACTTTTAAAATAACGATTGTGGAATAGAGGAAAATTTCATGAAAACGTTCTTGTCAAAGCAAGCTAAATTTAAGGGCAATTTGGGCAATGGATTGGGAAATACCCACTTAGTTCCTTGCTTATTGGGTTCGCTAATAGGGCTTGGTTTTGTGGGTTCAGCGATCGCAGCAACGGCAAAACCTATTGTTCCTGAAAAGCTGCAAGTCAGTCCAGGAGAGGAACTGTTATTTAAGGCTTCTGCTAAAGGTACGCAAATTTATACCTGTAAAGCCAATGACAAGAATAAATTTGAGTGGACATTTAAGGCTCCTGAAGCCGAGCTATTTGACAATCGGGGTATGAAAATTATTCACCACTACGGAGGGCCCAGTTGGGAGTATCTCGATAAAAGTAAGGTCAAGGCAAAGGTAAAAGCAAAAGTTGGGGCTCCCGATCCTACAGCGATTCCTTGGCTGCTGCTCGAAGTTACTTCCCATGAAGGTAGGGGTGTGATGTCCAATGTCACCAGCATTCAAAGACTCAATACTTCTGGCGGTTTGGCTCCCAAGACAATTTGCGATGCTTCAAAAACTGGTAAAGAGGTTGGCGTCGGGTACGAAGCCGATTATTATTTCTACGGTTCTACCACCGTTCAAGGGCTGTGGTAGAGATAGCCAATCTGGGCAATTGTTCGCAAACAATTAAGAATTGCAATGGCTCTTTTCTTAGCACTTTACCTATCCCAACACACCATCAATCAAAACACTTAAGCCCTTTATGAGTGAAACCGTTAACTGTAAAGAAGCCTGCATCAATGGTTGCATCCTTGGCGATCGCTGCCCAAACCTAGAATATCTTGCCGCGACTCGTAAGTTTCTTCAAGATACATCGATTGACAAAATCCTTGAGATTGCAGCCAATCGATTTTTCCCCAAAGAGATCGAGACTGAGGGCGATCGCCCCCATTAGCGAACGATCGCTCTATCGTTTCTGACGTTGGGTTAAGCCTTCACCCACAAGAGAGAGTCCCACCACCATGATCGTAATTGCCAAACCGGGAAACAAGGTCGTCCACCAGATATTCTCACCTGTGGAAAGTGCATCTAAGGCCTGTTTCAGATCGTGTCCCCACTCGGGCACATCTTCAGGAATGCCTAGCCCTAAAAAGCCTAGCCCCGCTAAGGTGAGAATCGCATCTGCGGCATTGAGCGTAAAGATCACAGGCAAGCTTTGAATCACATTTTGCCCCAAATAGCGCGTTAACACCGTCCAAGTATCTGCCCCGATCGCTTGGGCAGCTTCGATATATAGCTCGGTTTTGACGCTCACCGTTTGATTGCGAATAATGCGAAAGTACTGGGGAATATAGGCAACACTGAGCGCGATCGCAGCATTCCACACCCCTGCTCCCACAACAAAGGCGATCGTCAGCGATAGCAGCAGCCCCGGCAGGGTATAGATTGCATCCATGATAAACACCAAGCCCTTATCGATCCAACCACCCTTGTAGCCGCTGATCATGCCTAAAGGCACACCCACCAATAGGCTCAGAAGTGTTGAAACCAAGACAACCTGCCATGCAACGCCTGCACCAGAGATCGTGCGGCTAAAGACATCATGCCCCTGCTGATCCGTACCAAACCAATGGGTCAGGGATGGTGCTTCGTGAATGGGATTGCTCAAAAACTCGTTGGGATTTGCCAGTATGCCCAACATTTGTAGCACGGGAAAAAGCAGAGCCATCAAGGCAAAGATCGCACTGATTACCACTCCAACAAACATCAGACGTTGAGAAGTTGAGTTCATAGTTCAGAAAGTCTACAGATCGAGCAATGGAAGTTGTGATGGAATTGTAACCACAAAGATTGTGCCAACTCCTACTTTACTAGTGAACGTAACCGTACCTCCATGTACTTTTGCACACTTTTTCACAACGGTAAGCCCAAGCCCCGATCCTGCGATCGCATCTGCATTTGTCGCACGATAAAATGGCTCAAAAATATGCGTTTGTTCTTCTAAGGGGATACCAATGCCCCGATCTTGAATGCGAAAAACGAGCGTATTGTCGCTGTGGTCAATCTCAAAATCAATTTGAGTCGTCGGCTCTGAATATTTGATGGCGTTAGAGAGCAAATTTGACAGGATAAAGCGCAAAAGCTTGGGATCGAAATAAGCCTTTTGATTTTGGGCGCTTTGGGAAACAATGGCAATTCTTGGTGGACTCTCCAACTGTAGCTCATCCACAAGGTTTTGACAGAAATCAACTACGTTAATTACTTGTGGATTAACCTCTAGTTGGCTAGCTTCGGCTTTATTGATCGTAATCATGTCATCTAAAAGACTTGTGATGTAAGAGATCGATGATTGAATTCGAGCTAAGCTCCGCCTAGTTTTCTCATCTAGTATTTGGCTGCCATTATGTTCGATGAGTTGAGCTGACATTTTGATTACACCCAAGGGGGTACGAAATTCGTGGGAAATCATCGAAAAGAAGTTGCGCTGCAATCTGCTGAGTTCCTGCTCTCTTTGTAAAGCTAGCTGGGATACTTCAACAGCTTTACGATCGCTAATATCCCGCACAAATGCCACAACTTCATCTTTTCCACTTGCCAAAATGCGAGACTCAAAGTGATGGATCTGTCCATCCAGTAATTCTAAAGAATATTCTACAGTTTGGAGATTACCTGTGTGTAACGCTCGGTCAATCGCTTTCACGATCTGAGCGATCGCATCTGATGGCAACGGTGAATCAGCAATATTAGAACCTTTAATTGCTTGAGGTTCCATCACCAAATGTTCTCGTCTAGCTTTAAAATCAATAAAATCTCCTTTACGATTCAGCCGAAAAATTAAGTCGGGAATGGCGTTCAGTAAAGCTAAATGCTGTACCTCGCTTTGAGATAGTGCAGCCTCTGTACGTTTATGCTCTTCTATTTCCATTTGCAAAGAAAAATTCGCAGCCATAAGCTCAGAAGTTCTTTCTCTTACCTTACTTTCTAGTTCTTCTTTTGCAAGCTTAAGTTCTATTTCGGCCAGTTTGCGCTCTGTAATATCATGGGTTGCTCCAAACAAGGCAATTCTCCGACCAGCCTCATCAAGAATCGTACTCCCTCTGGAACAAATATATCTAATCGAACCATCTGGATGGAGGATTTGCAGATCCATTTCGTAACTGCCCCCTGATTGAATTGCCCTTGTCACAGTGGCATCAAACTCTTTTCGCTGGCTAGGATGTACTATCTGTAATAATTCTGTATAGGTAGGCTCACCCAAACTAGGTTCCCTACCCCAAATTTGGAATAGCTCCTCCGACCAAATAATTTTTCCTGTGGTGAGATCGTATTCCCAATTACCCAAATGTGCCAATTTTTCAGCCTTAGCTAGATTTGCTTCACTTTTACGTAACTTTGCTTCTATCTTGATGCGATCGGCTAGCTCATCTTTAACTTGGGCATAGAACTGTGCTTGTTGAATCGCGATCGCCAATTGATTTGCAATTTGTTGTAGTAACTCTGCATCTGACCCCTGCCATGTGCGATCGGTCGTACAGGCATGAGCGATCAATAGGCCCCATAAGTCCCCATATTTAGACTCTTGATGGCGAGCGCGGTTGCGCTGTGAGTGTTGCAAAATTGGAGCGACAATCTTAGACTTTACTCCCATAGACTGCATCAACTCCTCCAGACAAGTCCCCCATTCGTCCATTGTGACATCCGAGATGATGCGCGGTTGTCCTTGGCAATAATAAGCAAAACAGCCAGGCTCAAAATATTCGTTTAGCCAGGTCAGATCTAAGTACGATGGATATTTGGGATCGACTTTTTCTTGAATTATTTTGCCTCTGCCATCGGGATAAAGACGGAAAATCGATACGCGATCGGCTTGCAATACATGTTTTACCTTGGCAACAGTCTCAGAAAGGATTTCATCAAGTTCTAAAGACTGACGAATTTGTTGTGTAACTTCAGTAATTAACTTCTCTCTTTGAAGTTGCAGCGTTAATGAATCTTCTGCTTGTTTGCGATCGCTAATATCTGTAATGGCACCAATGTAAAAAATTTCATTTTTTTGGGTGTCGTGAAAAATCGAACCCGTCAGACTTACCCAAACAATTGTACGATCTTTGCGAATATATCGTTTCTCTATACAGAAACTAGAGATTTCACCAGAATCAAGCCTTTGTAAATTCCTTAAGTTCTCTTCCAGATCTTCTGGATGGGTGATTGATTGAACAGTTAGTTGCATTAGTTCCTTCTCAGTAAACCTAAGAATATCGCAAAACCGTTGATTGACTCTCTGAAATTCTCCCTGAGAATTGATATAGGCTAT
The DNA here is from genome assembly GCF_036349135.1 of Tumidithrix elongata BACA0141. Taxonomy (NCBI): domain Bacteria; kingdom Bacillati; phylum Cyanobacteriota; class Cyanophyceae; order Pseudanabaenales; family Pseudanabaenaceae; genus Tumidithrix; species Tumidithrix elongata. The sequence goes on along the minus strand of NZ_JAZBJZ010000002.1, from coordinate 100,695 downwards.
GCCCACTGGGACTTGCTCAAAGATAGAACGGAATTGTGTTTCGCTATTTTGCAGTGCTATTTCTAGAGACTTGCGATCGCTAACATCTTCAGTCACACCAGCAATTCGATAAACTTCACCTGCTTTATTCTTTACTGGAAAGGCACGAGTTCTGAGCCAACGTATAGTTCCATCGGGTCGAATAATTCGATATTCCATCATCTGTTCTGCTTGTGTAACCAAGGCAGATGATAGTTGCATGCGCTCTAGGTCTTCTGGGTGAACTAACTCGATCCAAAGAAGAGGATTTTGATAACAATCTTCTCGCGCATAGCCCCAGATAGATTCAAAGGCTGGACTAATATAAATTACTTCCTTAAAATCAATGGAATGTAAAAAGAAGACATCTTTAATATTTTCTGCCAGTTGTCGAAATCTCTCTTCACGCTCCGCAACTTGACTTTCCATACAATGCTTGTAAATTGCAATCTCAATCGCAGTATGAAGATCGCTACCATCAAAAGGTTTGACTAGATAACCATAGGGATCCGAATTTTTGGCCCGTTCCAGTGTGGCATCATCTGTATGTGCAGTGAGGTAAATAACTGGGAGGTGAAATACTTCGCGCAGGATGGTAGCGATCGCGATACCATCTTGCTTTGAGCCTTTCAAATTGATATCCATCAAGACCAAGTCTGGTTTATTTTTGGATACACTGGCAAACACCTCTTCATCAGAATGAGCTAGGTCACTAACGATATATCCCAATATCGTGAGTTCTTCTGAAATGACTCTGCCTGTAATTACCTCATCTTCAACTACTAGAATTTTTGTTGATGACATTCTAAGTAATTCCTCTTTTTATCTCAGCTATGCTTTAGAGCTTAAGTTATATTTATGTAAACCTTAGTTTTTATTTGGATTCATATCACAATCCCTAAATTGATTTTTACACAAAGGATTGGGGATATACTCAGATTGTACACCTTTGATTTCTTGGTACTTTTGTGGTTAAGTAAACTATGGATTAGATAATTTTGAGGGTACTTTGCAAAAAGGTGTTTAACCTATTCTGCTCTCATTTTCGCTCTTATGTTTGACTCCATTTATTATTTTTGCATGTAGGTTTTTACACATAATTAAAACTGTTGTAATTGCTTACTAATCGATAAAACACAATATTCTCAATGAAGATTCTGCTTGTAGAAGACGATCGCAAAACCTCAGAAACCCTTGTAGAAGCCCTCAGCGATCAAAGCTTTGTAGTTGATGTTGCTTTTGATGGTGAAACTGGCTGGCAAATGATTCAGGCTAATCAATATAGCTTGATATTACTCGATGTAATGCTGCCCCAATTGGATGGGATTAGGCTTTGCCGAAGCATTCGCTCTCGCGGTCTTACCATCCCCATTATTATGATTACTGCACGTAGTAGTACAGTAGATAAAGTGATTGGCTTAGATTCAGGTGCTGACGACTTTATTGCTAAACCAATTGACCTGCTAGAGTTATTTGCTCGTATTCGGGTTTGGCAGCGTCGAGAGCAGGGTTTGAAACAGGTTGACACCATACTTAAATGGGAAAACCTCGAACTTAATTTAGATACCTATGAGGTCACTTACAATCAGCATCCCGTTCAACTTACCCCAAAGGAATATGCGTTGCTTGAGTTGATGATCAAGAATGGGCGTCGTGTTTTGAGTAGAGGCGCAATCATCGAAAATATTTGGGATATTGCAGATTCTCCTTCGGAGTACACCGTGAAAGCTCATCTACAAAGCTTACGAAATAAGCTAATTGCGGTTGGAGCATCGGACGATCTAATTGAAACTGTACGGGGTGTTGGCTATCGTCTTAAATAGTATTTGTCAGTACATCCTAGTCATAAGTAAATACGTTATATTTTTACGGAGAATACATTCAGAGGATCCTTCAATTTGTATGAAATTTTTGTCTTGTTTAAGCAAGAAAAATTGCAACTAAAATTCTAGATTTATCTGGCTATTCTTCACTGTATAGTCATCAAATTTAGGTATTTCTAATCGATTTTTTGGCAAATCATTAATTTTTTATAGATGCGATCGCTCTAATCGATTTCTTCTCAAATCACTAGGTTATATCTTGTCTTTTTCGGTTTATTCTGAAAAAAAGGGATTATGAAAAAAGGCTGTTTTTTTTAGGGAAGGAAACTGATTTAATCTTTTTTCGGTAACGATCGGTAACGATCTCAGATTTTCAATTTCTTTAGATTAATTCCCTGCTGCTTGCGGCGGACTAACTGCCAAGTCTAACCTTGGGGTTCATGCTTTTGATTCAGGTGGTGTGAATGGAAAAAAAGGTTCATGTATTTAGACCCAGTGGAAAAATGGATCACGACAGCCGTGCCTTGATATTCGATCAGATTCACATGCTGGGAATTTCAAAGATTGACTATTTTGTGATCGACATGAGTGATGTTACCCATATCAATACCTTTGGGCTAGGAGCTATTTTGGGGGCTTTGAGGCTTTCAAAAAAGTTCGGATTCCAATTAATAGTTGGTTCTGTTGCTTCCGAATCAGTCGAATTATTCTTACAAATAACAGCAATGGATAAAGTGTTAAATCTCTGCCCTGATGTCTACGCATTTCTAAATACACATAATTCCATGCAAAAAATTTAACATCTTTCTTCTAGAGCAATCTAAAGATATAGCAATCCTAGATGAAAAATGTAGCCTAACGTGCATGTAGGTTAAGGATTTGGGATTAAGAATTTCAGAACAAAACAAACCAACAAGTTGGAACTAAAGGGTTCGATCCCCCTACCCGATCGGGCAGGGGGATCCTTGGAATATATAGCGTTTCAGGTTTTCTTATCCCGAACTGACGTTAGCCTAGTAAAGCTGCTGTAAAGTAGGAATAAAGGAAGGATAGGAGATTGCTGCGGATTCGGCATGGTCGATAGTGGTTTTGCCTGAGGCGACGATCGCGGCGATCGCTAGGCTCATACAGATGCGATGATCGTCATAGCTTTCGAGGGAAGTTCCCACTAAAGGAGTTCCGCCGATAATTTCCAGACCGTCGGCACGTTCGCTGACATTGGCTCCCATATGGTTGAGTTGCGTCGCGATCGCTGTAATCCGATCACTTTCCTTAACCCGCAATTCTGCCGCATCTTGAATAATTGTGGTTCCCTCGGCACAGGCTGCCGCCACTGCCAACACTGGAATCTCATCAATCAGACGGGGAATCACAGCGCCGCCAATCGTACAGGCTTTGAGCTGAGCCGATCGCACGCGTAGGTCAGCCACAGGTTCGCCTGCAACTTCGCGGCTGTTTTCTAAGGTGATGTCGGCTCCCATTTCGGCGAGAACTTCCAAAATTCCCGTGCGCGTGGGATTCACCCCAACATTCTCAATCAGCAAATCGGAATTGGGTACAATGGAACCTGCCACTAGCCAAAAAGCTGCCGAACTGATATCCCCTGGAACGGTGACGGGCTGACCTTCTAATGTGGCTTTCCCTTTCAGATAAACCATATTGCCATCAACTTCCACAGTTGCGCCAAAAGCTCTTAACATGCGTTCGCTATGGTCTCGCGATCGTTCGGGTTCGGTCACGATGGTTTCGCCATCGACCATCAAACCTGCCAGTAAGATACAGGATTTAACTTGGGCAGAAGCAATCGGCGAGTGGTAATGGATCGACTTCAGGGTTTGCCCGGCGATCGCCAAGGGGGCTTTATTGCCCGACTCTCTGCCCCAAATTTGAGCGCCCATTTCTTTTAAAGGATTCACCACCCGCGCCATTGGACGCGATCGCAACGAAGCATCGCCAGTTACTGTAAAAAAGCGATCGGCATGGCTTGCCAGCACGCCCAGCATCAAACGCAGCGTTGTGCCTGAGTTGCCTGCGTCTAAAATATTGAGCGGTTCGCGCAAATTGCCCAGCCCAATTCCTTTGACCGTCACCAGTTCGGAATTTAATTCGGAAATCTCAGCCCCCATTGCTCGAAAACAAGCGGCGGTGCTGCGGGGGTCTTCACCCAAGAGTAAGCCGCGAATCGTCGTTTCCCCACTGGCTAACGAACCTAGCATCAAAGCCCGATGGGAAATTGACTTGTCCCCAGGAATTGTGATGCGCCCATGCAAGCCGCGATCGCCGAGTTGATCGGCATCAATAGAAAGGGTGTGATGGGCTTGGGTGGTGTCAAGATCGATCATGGCTGCGTTAATTTAGGGGTAGCAGTCTAGACTATCAAATTCAGGCGATCGAATGCTAGATGATAAACTCGAAACGGGAATTTAACCTCAAGTTTTAAATGCCATGCCAGAAGATACCGATCCATTAGATACCGCGCCGCTTCCAGAAGGACAAGATCGAGAACAGTCACCCATGTCAGAACCGCCAATTACAGATTCGCAGGTTGCCGTTTCCAATCAACCCGAATTAAAGCCATCAAATTCCATTGGCAGTTTCTTAGATCACATCTATGGTGCTTTATTCACGCCTGCGAAAACCTTTGAAGCCCTACGATCGCATCCTTCCATGGCACAGGCGATCGCGGCGATCATTTTGGTGAATGCTTTAGAAGGACTGCGGATCGGTCGCTCACCTGCATATTTACCCTTGATCGTGATTCCTGGATTAGTGGGCTGGTTTATTTTTACCTCACTGCTCAAATCCCTAGCAGAGGTGTTTCAGCACAAAATCGGGTTACAAGAATTACTCACCCTCACCGCGTTTGGCAGTATGCCTTGGATCTTTATGGGACCAGCTCTGAGCTTAGCCTCTCCCACCCGAATATATGCTGCACTTGCAGTAATGATCTGGTTTGCGATCTGGCAGGTTTGGGCAGCTTCTGTGGCAATTGGCACGACCAGTTGGCGCTTGTTGTCTGTGATTCCCCTCGCGATCGCAGGGGGCATTGTCAGTTTAATCTGGCTAGCCAATCTGTTTAAGCTCATGTTTAGCGTGTTTTAGCTTTCCATAGCTTTCAGCAGTCAGCAGTCAGCTTTTTTTAGTCCTTGCTTTGCAAGGGAATTTGCCATTCAAGATATCCTGAACTTATCTTTAATAGCTGAAAGCTAACAGCGGAACACTCCTATCAATCCCAAAATCATGAAACTCGTTCACCTCGCCGATCTGCATCTGGGCTTTCGTGCCTACAATCGCCTGACAACGCAAGGTGTAAATCGTCGTGAAGCCGATGTATTTAGAGCTTTTCAGGAAGCTTTACAAAAGACAGCGGAGCTAAAGCCTGATGTAGTGCTGATTGCAGGGGATGTTTTTCATGTACCCCGTCCGGGCAATTTGGCAGTCGTACAGACCCAGAAAGAACTGATTAAATTTCAAGAAGGCTGTGGCGCTGAAATTGTGGTCATTGCTGGCAATCACGAATCCGTGAAATCTTCAGACAATCGCTGCATTCTGGAACTGATGAGTTTAATTCCGCGCGTCCAAGTCATTACCAATCAGCCCGAAGCCGTGGAAGTTTGCGATGGTCAAGCCAAGGTCTTCTGTTTGCCCCACAATGCCCTCGGACAGGTCGAACAAATCCAAATTCGTCCCGATCCTGACTATGCCTACAACTTGTTGATGCTGCACGGTACGGTAGACAGCGATCGCATCAATGACTATGGCGGCTACGAAATTCCTACGGACTTGCTGGCATTGCCTTGGGACTATGTGGCTTGCGGTCATTATCACAGCTATACGCCTTTAGGTCGCAATGCCTACTATGCGGGCGCGATCGAGCGTACCAGTAATGATATTTGGAAAGAGGCAAAGGAAGATAAGGGCTTTGTCTCCTTTGACCTAACCTCGCATAAAGCTCAGTTCCATAAATTGGAATCTCCCCGCAAAACTGTGGATTTACCAATTATTGATGCCACAGGGAAAGATGCCCCCACCCTCGACCAAATCATTGCCGACCAAGCCAACCAAGTTGGCATCGAAGACAAACTTGTGCGACAAAAAGTGATTAACTTGCCCAAATCCGTACAACGACAATTGGACTATAAGCAGCTTCGCACTTTTCAGATGATGGCAGTGCATTATTTATTTGAGCCGCGATCGCCTGAGGTTTCAACCCATGACTCAAATGGAGAAGGAGCCACCCGCCAAGGCGGTCTGGCAGACAAAGCCCAAGAATTTTTGCAAAATCGCGAGTTATCTGCTGGAATCGATCGCGATCGCTTGGTAGCAAAAGGCTTAGCCTATCTCAATCCATCCCAAGAATAATTTCAGCCTACATTCAGCAGGTGTTTTTTGAAAATCAGTATTTACCTAAAAACCCTTAATGACTGTCATCCGCACCAACACAGTGTTGGCTTCTGCCGCACAAAGAGTAGTCCTAACCAGCTAAAGCAGGAATCTTTAGTGGTACGAGAGCCTTATGCAGAATAGAGGAATAGCCTCACCAATATCCCAGCCGCCAGCTAACGGTCGTGTTGAGTGGGTGCCACATGGTTTCGCAATACATCAAAGAACTTAATAAACCCGCTCCAACAAAGTTGTTAGGCTTTTACTGGAGCTATAAACTGGCGATTGTTCTGTTACGAGAAAGGGATGAAAAGAACTTGCCCCTCATATTCTTCGGGTTCGCTACAACAAATAAATAGCTCTAAATCATCAAGAATCTTACCAATGGGTGCTGTCGCAATCACTTCAACAACTCCAGTCATAGGTAATCCTTGATTGACGCGCTCGTATGCATACATCGTAACAGTAGCTATGTCATGGGTAAGCAGGATACGTCCCTCGTTCGCAGCCCATTCTAAAATAACTGGGTCATCAGTATGCATTAGCCCTATATCTTGGACACGAACTAAATCTAGTTTAGGCAAGCGTCTCATTAGACCACGCAATATGGCTCCGTTAAAATTCTCGTCACTTAGAAGGCGCATTTTGCCCCAATTCTTTTTGTGACTGACGAGTAAGCAAGCGCTGCCTCAGATCGTCTAAGTTGTGTTTTTGAGTAAGTTGTTGTCTGAGTTGTTTAGCTTGTTGATTGCGCTGCTCTAAATAATTGTCAAGTTCTTGTCGATGGTTTAGATAATAAGCGATCGCACTGTATATGTCTTCTAAATGAAGAACTGAATACTGAATAGCGATCTCTTCAGGAGTGGAGCCATTGTGGTATGCAGCGAGTAGACTATCTAGAGTCACTCGGCTCGAACCTATACGGATACCTCCTGCTTCATCCCAACAGAGAGGGGGAGAGACAGCTTGAAATTTGACTGGGGCGCTCATTAGGGACATATTGCACCTGACTTGAACTATCTAAAAGCATTGTAGAAAGAAGCCTAACGCATTATTGTTTACTTACGCCTTATTATGCAAATCTAAAGTTTCTGTTTAGTGAGCTACGTCATCTCAATACATCACAGCTTAATTTAATAATTATTAAATTGAAGAGATAATAGCATTTTTAATTGAGTCGATGTAATTATCGATTTGCTCAATTGCTTGAGAATTGCTGTTAGTTCCAATATTGCTGACTCCATCACCCACCATCTTACCAATTCCTGCTGCTCCCACGCCTGATGCTAGCGTAATAGCTCCAGCAATCGCTGTTGGCGGAAATAGAAGTAATGCAGCGCCAGTAACCATTGCTGCTAATCCAGCACCAGTGGATGCAAGTTTTGTAACTTCTCCGCCAGTTTGTGTGTTATTCATTGACTTTTGAAGGCTTAACTTTTGGACTTCAAATTCTTTGATAATGAGCTTGGCTTCTTCTACAGTCATATTGATGCCTTTCCAACTGACTGGTGTAAGTTGGGAATGAAGCCTAACTATGTATTAGACGGAAACTTTCCGTCTAACATGACTATAGGGTGTTTATAAGGAAAGTTGACATTCCGCATAAACACCCTATAGGGGGTCAAAAGCGGAAACTTTCCGTCTAAGATCCCAAATTGAGGTGTTTATGCAGAAAGTTTCTGTATAATCACCCAGATCGATGTGTTATGCGGAAAATCTTGGATTTTATTTAGATTCATGTCTGCTTTGTACGTTCAGTAGGCGATCTGGGTAAAAAACAATTAAAATACCTGCTGAATCTAGGTTTGAAGAGTTTGTTGACCGTATGTTTTTTTCAAGAATTTACGGCAAAAAGATAAAGGGACGCATTAATGTGTCCCTTTATCTTTTTTATTTTGTTTTTGAGAGCAAATCCAGAAAAATCTCTAGACAGCGACGAGTTGCTCGGCATTCTTGTGAGTTAGGCGCTCGTAGGTAGCACGCATCTTGAGACCGACAATCACCTGCAATAGACCCGTACCATTGTTAGATCCGGGGTAATCAGGGTGCTTGAGCAAGAGTTCGGTGAGTTCGCCGTAGTGCTTGGTCGAAAGATTGCTCAGGTGATTTTCGATGTAGATGACTTCATCGAGGCGATCGAATTGTCCATCTACTTCCAAAATTGATACAGGATGTTTGTAGTAGGTGTCAGAGCCATAATAGAACTTCATGCCGGGGTAAGAGCAGGTGAGCTTCTTACCGCAAGGAGTCCACTCAATGGTTGAGCCTTCGTCAAACAGATAGGCTTGGTCGAGTCCTTCAATGCCATCTCTTTGAATCAGTCGAACGCGCAACACCTTGCGCTCTTTATCATCTTTGATCAGATTGGTAGGCAAGATCTGGATCACAACATCGGCATGTCCTTTTTGTGGATCGATGTAAGCCGAGAAATCTGGGCGGCGGGCTTCGATCGCTTGCATGACATCGGCGAGGGTGTGACCCCGTTCTGCCATGTCACGTTGAATTTTCCATGCAATTTTGACTTCATCGCTCAGATCGAGATAGACGCTAAAGTCTAAAAGCGATCGCACCCGTTCGTCATAGAGAGGATGCAAACCCTCGATCACGACAACATTGTTTGGCTCGATTAACTCAGGTGGATCGAGCAAGCCCGTTTCATGGTTGTAAATTGGCTTCATGATCGATTGACCACTTTTGAGCGCTTTCATCTGCTCGTACATGAGGTCAAAGTTGTTTGCACGGGGATCTAGGGCAGTGATGCCAGTTTCCTTGCGTTGCTTGCGATCGAGGCTATGATAATCGTCCAAGCAAATAACAGTCATAAACTGTTCACCAAACAGGTCTTTTAACCTGCGGAGAAATGTGGATTTACCACAACCAGAGTCTCCTGCTACGCCAATCAAAACAACGCGGTCTGGCTTACTGCTCATAAGTCTGAACTGATCCCTTTAAATTGTGTATTTATTACTACTTCTTTACTAAATCTAAATCTACCAAAACACGGATACCTGTTCAAGCAAAAGTGACAAATTTGACAATCTAAATCAGTTAAGAAAAGTACTTTAAAAAACTGCAAAGAATTTTGCTAAATAATTATCTCAAAAATCTGCATTCAGTGGCGATCTTGGGAAAGGAATGACATCCCGAATATTGCCCATGCCCGTGATGAACTGGACTAAACGCTCAAATCCAAGCCCAAAGCCAGCGTGAGGCACTGAACCATAGCGACGCAGGTCTAAATACCACCAATAATCTTCAGGATTGAGACCCATTGCCTTAATTCGCGATTCCAGCACATCTAAACGTTCTTCCCGCTGCGAACCCCCAATAATCTCACCAATCCCCGGGGCTAAGATATCCATGGCTCTGACCGTTTGTTGGCTATCAGAATCATTCACCCTCATATAAAAGGATTTAATGCCAATCGGGTAGTCCATCACGATCGTGGGCTTTTGGAAAAATTCTTCGGCTAAATAACGCTCGTGTTCGGACTGTAGATCGAGCCCCCATTTGACAGGAAACTCAAAATTCTTATTGCTGTTTTCTAATAATCTGATCGCTTCAGTGTAGGTAATTCGTTCAAATTTCTGATCGATAATTTTCCTAGCATTTGCCATCACTTGGTCGTTAATTCGCTCTTGAAAAAATGTCATGTCTTCAGGACATTTCTCCAGCACAAAGTTAAAAATGTACTTGAGGAAATCTTCGGCTAGGTCGGCATTGCCTTCGAGATCGCAAAAAGCCATCTCTGGCTCAATCATCCAAAATTCAGCTAAATGTCGAGAGGTATTTGAGTTTTCAGCGCGAAAGGTAGGACCAAAGGTATAGACATTGCTAAAAGCCATTGCCATAATTTCGGCTTCTAGCTGACCGCTCACGGTTAAGAATGTCGGTTTCCCAAAAAAATCTTGGCTGTAGTCTACGGGCTTCGATGATTGCGCTAACTTATCTAAATTCAGCCCTGTGACAGCAAACATCTCACCTGCACCTTCACAGTCACTGGCAGTAATAATCGGCGTATGCGCCCAAATAAAGCCCCGTTCTTGAAAGAATTGATGAATGGCATAGGCACAGGCATTACGTACTCGAAACACCGCACCAAACGTGTTGGTACGAGGTCGCAAGTGAGCGATCGTGCGCAAAAATTCAAAGGAATGACGCTTTTTTTGCAGGGGGTAGGTTTCGGGATCGGCAGTACCAAATACTTCCACAGACTCAGCCGACAACTCGATTCTCTGACCTTTGCCAGGAGAAGCGACCAATTTCCCAGCCACTTTCACCGCTGCACCAGTGGCGATCGCTTTAATCACCTGTTCGTATTCAGGCAAATCTTGGGAGATCACCACCTGAAGGTTTTGGAGTGATGAGCCATCATTCAGCTCTAAAAACGCGATCCCCTTGGCTTCTCGCTTTGTTCTAACCCAACCCTGTGCTTGTGCAGATGTCTCTGGTTGAGCATGGCGCAAGAGGTCAATAATTCTAGATGGACTCATTTCTACCCTTGCGTAGCAATGTCACGGATCAAAGGCAAGCGATCGCTAATATAGTTACTCAAGTCGCTTTGCTGGCTGTGGTCTAACGAAGAGCGTTGTAACACCTGATCGACGAGCCAACTCATCAAGCCTTCGTCATCAAGACGCATAATTTGGCTGGGATGGGCTTGGTTCACTGAATCCCAAAATAAGCGCATCAGGTTAGGGGTCATAGTCCAAACACCTCAATCTTAAGAATTTCCTAACTTTGCTCAGGTTAAACCATGTACATGGTAGTAATGACAAAATTCACACAAATCGAAATAAAAATCACCTGTCTCAAGGTTGATTGCGAAGGGATCGATACATTCCGATGCAGATGTTTATGGAATAGCAAGTCATTAAATTCCAGTTTTGCGTAGTTGCGAAACATTTGCGTATCCATCTTTACAATCCCTCAATCCTTAATATTTCAAATGTTTCAGTCAAATTGTCGAATGTGAATCCTATGCGAAAGCTGACTTCAGAGCGCATTCAACCATGAGATTCAGCGAGATTCAGCCAGAGCCAAATCATCAGAAAAATTAGAAAAAGAATTTATGTCTAGACAATTAGAAATTCTCACCGATCGCGCCGCAATTATCGATCGCGCCCTATCTATATGCCTAGATGCTTACAAATGGGCGATTTCCACTGAGGGCAAATTCACCCTTGCCGCCGCAGGCGGAAGTACGCCCAAACCGCTGTATGAGGCTTTAGCAAAGCAACCCCTAGATTGGGAAAAGGTTCATGTGTTTTGGGGAGACGAAAGGTACGTACCTGTCACCGATCCTCAGAGTAATGAGGGCATGACTCGCAAAGCTTGGCTCGATCTTGTCGCGATCCCACCTGAGAATATTCATCCCGTTCCTACGATCGATCCAGATCCAAAAGAGTCCGCAGGCAAATACGAAGCACATTTGCAGGAGTTTTTTGGTTTGGGATCTGGGGAATTCCCTAAATTTAGTCTCATTTTGTTAGGCATTGGCGATGACGGACATACGGCTTCTCTATTTCCTCACACGGAAGCTCTGCATGTAAGCGATCGCCTCGTTACCGTCGGTCAAAAAGACAGTCAACCACGCATAACCTTTACTGCCCCACTGATTAACCAAGCCAGACAGATTCTATTTATGGTCGATGGCGCTGCCAAAGCCAAGGCATTGAGAGAGATTGTGGCTGAGACAGGCGACAGTAATCTCTACCCTGCTCGTTTAGTTCAAGGGAATGCAATTTGGTTAGTAGACCAGAAGGCAGCATCAGAAATTCGTGAAGGCTAAATTTCTAGATCCTCATCAAATGTAGGATGCGATCGGCCTAGCTATAACGAATCAGCTTTAACGAATTAGATTTATTGACAGGATGGGTTACATTATCGTTAACCCATCCTAAAGATCGTTCTATAGCTGTTAGCATTCAGCTATTAGCGATGATTAGCTTATGTAGAAGCCTTGCTACGCAAGGTAATTATCCACAACTGATGTCCTAATTTACCTAACGTATAAATTCCTAAAATACCCAACGCGCAGAATTTAGAAAGAATGTCCGCTTAAGCTAGGCGTGCGATTTAGCCGAAAGTCCAAAGTTTCGTCATACACAGTCAGCTTTTCAGGATTGCATCGTTTCACGATCGCTGCAATACCTGTTGCTCCCTCGGCTTCTAGATCTTCAAGATAGCCAAGCTTGGCAGCTTCTGCTTCTTGCGTACTGAGAAAAGGACCAAAATAATAGGTGCAACGAGGTGACTCAGTTGCTACTTCGACCCATACTGCCAAACCAAGTTTCTCTAGAACTGATGTAGCGAAGTTTTTAAACACGTTATTGCTCATGCTCATAAGTTGATTAAAAGTTGAGTACCTTGATTCTGCTTTTAATAGTTATCAATTGTTTATATAACTTAAAGTAGAACCCTATGACAAACTGTTCAAACTTAACGTATTTACCCATCGTTGCCTGAAAATTTCGTACAGAGCCATTCCTGTAGCAACGGAAGCATTGAGGCTTTCAATTTTTCCCTCTAAAGGAATAGATACGAGAAAGTCACAGGAACGTTGTGTGAGTAAACTTAATCCTTCACCCTCTGCCCCAACCACAAGGGCAACGGCTCCCGAAAATTGACTCTTGTGAATGGCACTGCCAGCATCGGCAACGGTGCCATAAATCCAAAAGCCCTCCGCCTTTAATAATTCCAAGGCGCGATTGAGGTTAACAACCCTAGCCACTGGTAAACTTTCCAAGGCGCCAGCCGCAACCTTGGCAACCGTACCCGTTACGCCGACTGCTCGTCTTTGGGGAATTACGACCCCTTGAGCGCCCAGTGCCTCAGCCGTGCGAATAATTGCTCCCAAATTGTGGGGATCGGTAATACCATCCACCAAAACCAATACGGGCTGACTAGTTTTTTGCTTGGCAGTAGCGATCAAATCCTCTACTTCCAGATAGCTGTAAGCCGCAACTTGGGCAACGATGCCTTGATGCTTGGCGTTATTGGTTAGATGGTTGAGCCGTTGAATGTCAACTTCGTCAATCACCGCACCTGACTCTTTGGCAGCATTGATTAGCGGCAGAAAATCAGGGGCGTAGTGCATTTTGGCGGTGACCCAAATGCGATTGATCGAACGAACGCCAGCGATCGCCGCTTGCACGGCATGACGACCGTAGACCAAATCTGGGGCATCTTCTTGATCTTCTTGATAGGAATCAGCGGACGAATATCTTGGCGATGCCTCTTCATCCCGCCGATTAAATCTACCTTGCTGGCCATCTCGATCTCTCGATTGAAACCGATCGCGCTCTGGACGGTCTTGGCGATCGCCTCTAAACGAAGAACGCTCAGGGCGATCGTTGCGATCGGAACGATTTGTCCGATCTTGCCGTTCTGGTCTTGCGGATCTATCCGATCTATCGGCTCTGAAGGGGCGATCGGAGCGGTCTTGGCGCTCTGGCCTATCCGTGCCGCTACGATTGGTTTGGCGCGATTGCGAGTCGGGCGGCGCCAAAATCGGTCTTTGCGTTTTAGTGTTTGGCAGTACAGGCTCGGAGAAGGAATCTTTGGTCACGTCTCGCCGATCTGTATAGGATTTTTCGGAAGGTTGTTCTGAATAGTCTGTTTCTGAATATTTGGCTGCCGACTTACGTCTCACCGTATATTTTGCAGATCCCTGCCTAGAAATTGGTTGTCGGGAGATGGGTTGCCTAGATTCATCATGTTGTCTAGATTCATGATGTCCCGATCTAAGCACGGGTTTTACGCTGTTTTGCGAACCAGAATCCCGATCCGAGCCGCTTTTCCGACCTCTGTAATCGGAGCTTCTGGCTTCTGGTTTTCTAAATTCTTGATTTCTTCCTTCTGGAATTCTTCTTTCCGAACGATCGTCATCGCGACGTTTGGGGCGATCGCGCGGACTAGGGGCTTCCCTGCCTGCTTGCGTGGACTTTTGTTTAGGCTTACCTTTAAATTTCATAGTGCAGTAATTAATCGCCCATTTGGCAGTGAGCTGAGTTAGAGAGCTGAATTGGATGGGTTGGGCTGAACCAGTTGTGTCAAAATCTGTTCGAGCCGCTCAGGGTCTGTGAGGTAAAGATAACCGATCAATACCTCAAAGCCCGTAGCCTTTTGATAAATGTTGGGATCGAGCTTTCGCGAAGCAGAACCCGCCGCATTGCGTCCGCGTCTCACTAACTCAGATTCTGCTGGGGTGAGATCAAGACAACTAAGAAATTGTGCTTGACTCTCTGCCCTAACGCGGTTGACAACGAGTTGGTGATACTCCTTGGGGTTCTGAGGTGGCTGTAGATAGTGAAGTCTTACATGCAGTTCAAAAACTGCATCCCCCAAATAAGCTAAAGCAGAGACTGGTATCTCTGCAATTTTATCAATTTCAGGACGGAATATGGACATCAGTTACCTACTTTTGTCCATAGTTTATCGTTCAGCGTTAGTCATCAAGATGATTTCTACTTATCCTTACCAATATTGCCAATATTATTCAGGGCAGATTCAACAGATGGTTGTAGAGACAAAAACTGCTCTAGTCTAACTAGTTTGACAGTTTGAGTCACACGCGGATTACTGATAATCTGGAGTGTACCGCTTAAGCCTTGGGTTTTTTTTGCCATCTGCACTAAAACTCCGATCCCAGAGCTATCGACAAAATCAATTGCTGATAAATCTAGGATGACATTGACAGGCCCATCATCGATGCATTTTCCGACTACTTTACGAAAAGCAGGCTCCGAAAAAGCATCCAACAGACCTGTGAGGCGTAGTAACTGATAGTTTTCCTTGACTTCGCGGCTGCCTCTTAAACTCACAGTCAGGGTTAGCGGTTCAGGAATAATGACCTCCTAGGGACGCAAACATACCTTAATTTGCGGATATATTTTATTTGCTTTCACTGCACTTGTCTATCAAGTTAAATTACTCTCCATGTTATCAATTCGGCAAATCCGTCAACTTTTAACCAATCACGATCGCTCAGCCACCGAGATTGCCCAAGAATTTCTAGATCGTATTGCTGTCCTTGAACCAAAACTGCATAGCTTCATTGCAATTACGCCTGAAGTTGCGATCGCGCAGGCAAAACAAATTGATGCAGCGATCGCCGCAGGAGAAACTTTACCGCCACTTGCAGGTGTGCCAATTGGTATTAAAGATAATATGTGTGTTAGGGGCATTCCTACAACCTGTGGCTCTAAAATCCTAAAAAACTTTGTGCCTCCGTACGAGTCCACTGTAACCCAGAAATTGGCACAAGCAGGATCGGTGATGGTGGGTAAAACCAACCTTGATGAATTTGCCATGGGCAGTTCGACCGAAAATTCAGCCTTTCAGCTTACGGCAAACCCTTGGGACTTAGCTTGCGTACCTGGTGGCTCGTCGGGCGGCTCGGCTGCCTCTGTAGCCAGTGGTGAATGCGTCATTGCTACGGGTTCGGATACGGGAGGATCAATTCGCCAACCTGCTTCCTTTTGCGGCGTAGTGGGCTTAAAACCTACCTATGGGCTTGTTTCTCGTTTTGGGCTGGTTGCCTTTGCTTCTTCGTTAGACCAGATTGGGCCTTTTGCCAACTCGGTTGAGGATGCTGCCACTCTGCTGGGGGTAATGGCGGGCTACGACGCCAAGGACTCGACTAGCCTAAATGTGCCAATTCCAGACTATGCTGCCTTGTTGACACCCGATTTGCCCCAATCGCTCAAGGGTAAAAAAATCGGCGTGATTGCAGAAACCTTTGGAACAGGGCTGGATCCTGAGGTAGAGACGGCAGTGCTAAATGCGATCGCGCATATGGAGTCTATGGGGGCAGAAATCCACCAAATTTCCTGTCCGCGTTTTCGTTATGGATTGCCCACCTACTACATCATTGCACCCTCAGAAGCCTCGGCAAACTTGGCTCGCTATGACGGTGTCAAATATGGCATGAGAGATGCGGATGCTGAAAATCTGCTCAGTATGTATGCCAACACCCGTGAGGCAGGGTTTGGGGCGGAGGTAAAGCGGCGCATCATGATCGGCACCTATGTGTTGTCTGCTGGCTATTACGATGCCTATTACCTCAAAGCCCAAAAGGTCAGAACTCTAATTAAACAAGACTTTGAACAGGCTTTTGCCAGTGTAGATGTCTTGGTTTGCCCCACCGCACCCACAACCGCCTTTGAAGCAGGCAGCAAAAAAGAAGATCCCCTGAGCATGTATCTATCCGATTTAATGACGATTCCAGTCAACTTGGCAGGTTTACCCGGATTGAGCATTCCCTGCGGCTTTGATGCGAAAGGCTTGCCGATAGGACTTCAGATGATTAGCAATGTGCTGCGGGAAGATGTTTTGCTACAGGTTGCCTATGGTTACGAACAATCGACGCAGTGGCATAAACGCCAACCCTCAGCGATTGCTAACCCCTAGCGTCTTTGATGGGATAGGACACGATAGGGGCGAAACTGTGAAAATTTAGGATATTCCTAAAAAAGAAAGGATTTTGAACAAGCAGGATTGTCAACACGAAGCCTTGACAATCCTGCTTTTTTTAGAAGAATCGTCGATAGATTCTGATGATGCGTAACTAGGAAGGATGCTTTTCTACTTCTTCCTCAAGTTCCTCTGCAAATTCTTCTTCCTCGAATTCCTCTTCGGCTTCATTTTTTGAACGTGTTAGAAAATTACAGAAAACGAGAAGTAAAAACACAGCAATTAGTGAAAAGATCTGGGAGCCATCGCCATCATGCCAATACTTAAATGCTTCCTGATTGGCAACAATTAAGGCAAGTATGCCAACACGCACAGAATTCACCACAAAAGCGATCGCTACAGCTACAGGGGGAATAATCCATAAATCGCGGCGAGAAACTTTGAAAATCAGCAAAAACATCACCGTGATGCGGAGCAACAAGAAAATTTGTGGAAGCCCCGCACAACCTTGTCCCACTCGCACAACGCCCTCAGGGCTAGATATATAAATTCCTTGTTGGGCTACATTAAAGCCGAGATACCACAGCATTGAATGGGCAAACTGGGCAGTAAATAGGTTAATAGGGATAACTTTTTCGAGGGTATCGATCCCTGCATGCACAAATTGGATGGGAATGCCAAGGATAGAAGCCATCAGCAGAGGCTGCCAATACTGTTTTAAGCCTTTAAAGCCAGAGGCAATCAGACCCAACCCCAAGACCGATAAAAAAGGGATGAGCAGAAACAAGATATCTCCATAGCGCTTTGCGATCGCACTTTTAATCAGCGTCCAAACAATTAACGAAAGCCCTAGCGCTGTGGCGGTAGGATCGCTATCGAGCTGAAGTTTACCTTTTTGACGATAGAGCAGCAGCAAGACTATCCCCCAAGATAGGATTTGAATCGCGATCTCATCAAGATCCTGACTCAGCCGCCATACGAGGGTGAGGTTGACTACAATCAGACTAACTAGGGTGCTAAACAACCAAAATTCAATCTGTTTAGACGCAGATAGGAATAATGGCTTGTAGCTATCTAGGAGATTGTTCATGGACGCTCACGATCGCACCTAAAAACGCTCTAAAGAAATTAAATATCCTCAAGTCGAACGCGCACGGAATCACCATGGGAGGGTAGCCCTTCGGCTTCCGTAAGCAATGCGATCGCCCCTGCAACTTCTTTTAAGGCTTCTGGCGTGTATTGAATCAAGCTAGAGTGTTTCATAAATGTCTCTACACCCAGCGCAGAAGCATAGCGAGCCGCCCCAGAAGTGGGCAAGGTATGATTAGGCCCTGCTAAATAGTCACCCACAGCTTCGGGTGTGGCGTGACCGAGAAAGATTGCCCCAGCATGACGAATTGAGTCGAGTAAGTCCCAAGGCTCTTCTACCTCTAGTTCTAGATGCTCTGGGGCAAACAGGTTAGAAAGATCGGCTGCGATTTTAAGATTTTCCACCACAACAACC
This sequence comes from Tumidithrix elongata BACA0141, assembly GCF_036349135.1. NCBI lineage: Bacteria > Bacillati > Cyanobacteriota > Cyanophyceae > Pseudanabaenales > Pseudanabaenaceae > Tumidithrix > Tumidithrix elongata. The sequence continues at coordinate 82,551 of NZ_JAZBJZ010000002.1, read as the reverse complement.
AAGCCATAATGGGCGATCGCTTTTTCGGTAAGCAGTCGTCGAGGGTGTTGTTCTAAAAGTCGTTCGACTTCTTCAGTGACGCGGGTTGCCAAACGGGCATCGGTGGTGATTAAAATTGCCGCCGCCATTTGGTCGTGCTCTGCCTGTGCCAGCATGTCGGTGGCAACATAAACGGGGTTGGCAGTCTTGTCCGCAATAATCAATACCTCAGAAGGCCCTGCTAGAGAATCAATTCCCACCCGCCCATAGACTTGCTTTTTTGCGAGGGTGACATAGACATTTCCAGGACCTGTAATCACATCAACGTTAGGAATGGTTTCCGTGCCATAGGCAAGCGCTGCGATCGCTTGTGCCCCACCGACTCGATAGATTTCCTCGACACCTGCAACTTGGGCGGCAACGAGAATGGCTGGATTAATTGTTTTACTTCCCCCAGGGGGGGTTACCATCACAACCCGTTTCACGCCTGCCACCATCGCTGGCACGGCATTCATCAACACGGTGCTGGGATAGGATGCCTTACCGCCTGGGATATAAATTCCTGCAATATCCACAGGGGTGTAGCGTTTTCCCAAAACGACGTCTTTATCGGCAAACTGTACCCAACTTTTGGGTACGCGTTGTCTGTGAAAGGCCTCAATGCGAGCATGGGCGGTTTCGATCGCCTTGAGTAACTCACTGTTGACCTGCTGATAGGCAGCATCAAGCTCAGCCCCACTCACCCTTAGCTCCGCTTGGGTAATGTCTTGGCGATCGAACTCAGCCGTGTAGTGTAGCAAGGCAGCATCCCCTTTCCGCCTCACGGTTTGGATCACCTCGCTAACAGTGGCTTCTTTATGGATCATTTGATCGTCATGAATGCGATCGCAGATTCGCCTTAGCTCGGCTTCAGCCTCAGTTTTCTGAGTAATAATTCGCAGCATAGGATTATGACTGAAGAAGCGATAGTAATCCTAGCTTAACCTGATTTTCTCTGTTGAGGGGAAACGGGTACATAGATTTCAGGGCAAGACATGACAAAAAGCTCAAAATAGAGGATTGAGGGGTAGGCACGCACCATCCACCACCCCTACATATCCCCCGCATAGGGTATTTTGTTTGCTGGAAAGCTTCTTAACCAAGTGTTGTCTATGCAATTGAACGAATTCACTCGCGCAGAGCCACAGAATCCATCCACTGAATCAATTAACGCCCCAAAGATTCTGATTGAGGGGTAGGACTGGCGGGTTGAACAGCAAAGGCATCGGCAAGATTGGTATATAGGCGATCGGCAACAAAGTCATTTGCCGCATCCGTGAGATGGATGGGGTCTTGAAATGCTTGTTTTTTAAAGTTGCTAAAAGCCTGATAAAAACTCAGGAGTTTGGCATTTGGCAGGTTGTAGCTCAGAATTTTTGACTCTAACTCTGCGTAGGCTTTTTCGGCGCGCTTGGTGTAGTCGCTACCAAGGCGTTTGAGCAACTCAGTTTCTTCAGGGGTGAGCGCATCTTGCTTGCCTGTAATTTCAGGCTGAATTGCCACGATTGTGGGAATCCCCGCCGTTAATTTCGCCATTTGCTGAATGTTGTAGCGATATCGCTCTATACGCGATCGCACTTCCTTGGGATCGTTGCTGATCTGCTCGGCGCTAAAAATTTGATACCCACCCTCAACAGGGGGTGCTTGGGGCGGTAGTACCCAACGGCGCAACGCTTGCATCAGGTAAAACGAATCTAGCCAAGCATTAAAGTTTTGAGACACCTGCTGGCGATACTGTGCCATTGGGTCTTGTAACAACTGTTCGAGATTTACCAACTCGTGGGCGCTTTCTTGACTAGGCGATCGCAAGTCCTCATAGCCATCTAAAACAATCAAGGCATCAGGGTGAAATCCCATAACCCGATGGACAATTAGGGCTAATTCGTTGCTGGAGTTATAGCCGGGGACAGCCGCCGCAATCACGCGATAGGAGCCATCCCGAATCCGAGGAGGGAGGGCGCGGCTGGCTTCAATTTGATCGGCAAAATAGGGCAGTTCCTTGGGCTTAAATTGATTGGGTTGCTGATTTTGCAGTCTGACGCGATCGTTCAGTAATTTTTCTAACTTAAAGGCTAAGGCTTGCTGATTGCTGGCAGCCATGTAGCTAAATGCTGTGGAGTTGCCTACCAGAAATACACGAATTTCGCCAGCGGGTTTTTCAGTCGCGACCGAAGAGTCTTGCCGAAATCCTTGGTCGTTAATTTGCCAATGATCGCTGCTTTGACTGGGAACCAACTCGTAGCCCATCAAAGGACTACGACGGACTTGTAACTTGCCTGAAATCGGCAATCCGGGGTAAACCCGTCCATTGGCATCTTGAAGCTTTAGGGTATAGGCTTGCGCGATCGACACCCCTTTTGCCACCTGCCCCGCAGGACCAGTTGCTAAGACGACACCGCGTGCAATCAACTCGGCAATCAGCAACAAGAGAGGTAAGCCAATTAGCAAAATCAAAAGAATGCTACGCAGTCCCAACTTACGCCTTGGGCTTGAAGAATAGGAAGAGTATTTATTTTTACGCATAGGGTTATGCCTGCCAAACATGAGTTACCAGTTTTACATGCAACCGTAGCTAAATCATACTGAATTTTTATAAATTGCTAGATTTACGCTTGGCAAGTTCTAAATATACAAGTAAAGCGTTAATATCCACAGGACTGACCCCACCGATGCAAATAAAACCCTGTTTATCTAGCGAGGGGTTTGGGGAGCTATAAGCCCCCCGCCATATAGAAATTTTGGCTTAATTTCACCCAATCTATTGCGACTAATCTCATTCTATCGACCGCGAATACAAGACTTGACGGTATATGATAAAATAACGAAATACGGTAGCAGAGTGACTTCTAGTTAACCGTTTAGCGTAGCTAAAGCAATTCAACTCAACCGTTAGACAGAACATTTGACCGAATAAAGAATTGACCATTACTTCACACTCGATCACATTCGCACCCTTAACACAAGATTCTTGCTACTATGCCGCTTGGGAAACAACCAACAAACGTTAAGTACAACCTCCAATTACTTCTGGGCGAGTTAGTAGATGAGCAGGTTAGTATTGCTGAGTTATGGATGTTTGGTTCGCGAGCCTATGGTACAGAGAGCCTGCGTTCCGACTGTGATATTCTCGTTCGCGTTAAACAGGGAGAGTACGTCAAGGCTAGCGCGCTACGTGATTTTGCACTTACCCAATGCCGTGCACTTGATTTCTTCATTGCTGATGGCGGACGAGCCGTTAGTTGTATGAACGACAGCTACGTGTCGGCTGATACCTTTGAGGAGCTATTTGAAAAACTGGATGCGTTGCTGCTTTGGACTGCTCAGGATGGATTTACTGAGTTTCTTCCCATCCCATGGGTGTTCGAAGTTGGTGGCATAGTGAACTTCGTAGCTACGGTACTACCCGATGGGAACGTAGGAGAACTTAGTTGGCAGTACATGGTCAAGCGTGCAGAAGATGCAGGGCTACCTTTTGCTCCATTCATTGGTGATACCGTTGATAAGGCAACTGCTATGCTGACTGAAATTGCCAAGCGCATGATACTGAGACCAACTGATCTCGGTCAACGAGGTGTAGCAAAGGAGGGTTGGACGGTTAATCTAAGATCAGAGTACGACTGCCAGAACCTTTTTTATACTGTTGTGAAACCGTGGTTGCAATCTATTGCACGTGAAGAAGTGACAGTTATTTATGATGAGCAGAAAAAGAGTGCGGACTTTGCCTTCTTTGACAATCAGTTAATAGTCGAGATGAAGTTTATTGACAGCAACGGCAAGAAAGCAGAGGTCGTGAAGACTCTTGATGGTCTTGCACGATTCTACAAACGCAATGGAAACATTCGTATACTACTGTTCCTAATTTTTGTGAAAGAGGGTGTAGACGTGGATGCATATAGATGGAATAAAGACTACACGTTCTACTCTACGTTGCCCCGTGTTATAACCCATGTCATTATGGTGCCGTGAACTCGGAGAGGAAAAGCGCAGCCTAGAAAGAATGCGTCAGTTTTTATTTGAATGTCAGTAATTTTTTTGGAGCAGCTTCTGGTCAGTTATAATGCCAGATAAGGTAACGATCTAGGAAAAGTCGTAATCATGGCAGTCCGTCAACCCCGCTATAGCAAAGAAGAGTTCGCCCAACGTGGCGATCTAATTTATCAAACGCAAATACGTCCACAGGTCGAAGAGGGCAATCACGGCAAAATAATTGCTATTGACATTGAGACTGGAGATTTTGAGGTGGCTGATTCAACACTCTTAGCGGTTGATAAACTTTATGAACGTAAGCCCGATGCTCAACCTTGGGTGATTCGGATTGGACATAGAGCCGTCTTTCGTCTTGGCAGTCGCAGTCTGAAAAAGTCCTTATGATGTTCGGTGTGGTTAATAATAATTGTGAAGCGATTATCAAAGTTGCAGTCGGTCGTATCGGTTCACCCAAAATAGCCTTTGATGCTGTCATTGATACAGGATTCACCAGTTTTTTGTCTTTACCGCTTTCTATCATCACAGATCTTGGGTTACCTTGGCACTATCGAGATATTGGCACATTAGGTGATGGGAGTGAAGTAGTTTTTGAAATATACAAGGCTTCTGTAATCTGGGATGGTCAGGAGCAAATTATTGATGTTGCAGCTTCTGATGCAGATCCTTTAGTGGGAATGGGTTTGTTGTATGGCTTTAAACTTCAGATTGAGGCAGTTGAAGGAGGTCGCGTTACCATTGAAGCGTTATGACTCCGCCAAAGGTTATCGGTAAAGACAGTCTAACACTGCGTTGGAGCCGACTTCTCAAAAGCGATCTGTAAAAATCAAAGATTAGCTGCCGCCGCATAACGGTGAAGTTATGCGGCTGGGTTTTCGGAGAGGGGAGTAGTCGAACGAACATCTGTATACTGAAATCTACTCTCAATGGTTTAAATCACTGCGCGATCGAGAAGCTAGGGCGCGTATCGACATTTGTATTCGGCGGTTGTCTATGGGCAACCCTGGTGACGTGAAACCGATAGGAAAAGGTGTGTCAGAACTCCGTATTAACTATGGTGCAGGATATCGAGTGTATTTCATACAACGAGGGAATACGTTAATCGTCTTGCTTGCAGGAGGCGACAAACGCACCCAAGATCGGGACATCAAAACAGCCTTAGATTTATCAGAAAACCTATAGGAGATCTCATGAACAAAATTTCAACCTATCCTTGGGATGCAGCAGACCATCTAGAAACGAAAGAAGATATGGCAGCTTATCTTGAAGCCGCTCTTGAAGATGGCGATCCTAATTTAGTAGTAGCAGCATTAGGAGATATTGCGCGATCCAAGGGAATGACAAATATTGCGTGTGAAACAGGATTAGGACGTGAAAGCCTCTACAAATCTTTGTCCCTCGAAGGCAATCCAGAATTTGCAACTGTTCTTAAAGTTATACAATCGCTTGGTATCCGTTTACGAGCTACTCCCATATAGCCGCCTAACACTGCGTTGGAGCGGACTTCTCAAAGTTATTCTTTAAAAGCCAAAGATTGGATGCGGCGGCTCAACTACACCGTTATACCAATAGCGATCGCTCCGTTTATTGTTGAGTTCGGAGAAGTTAAGGATAATACTGCTCTATCAACCCACTGGGCAGTTGATAGACTGATGCTAACACTCCCATACCAAAATCGAAGACAAGAACGCCAGAATTACAGACTCTTTGCAGCCTCAATTTACTTAAGTTCTCACCCTTATCCAAAGTTCAGCAAAAGGTCATCGCCACTGCAAACCAAGAACCGATCGCACTATAATGGAGCATCGGTAGATACATCAGCGATCGCCTAGCCTAGCCAACAGTGAATGGGGACAAAAAGCGATTGGACAACTTGCAGCGTTTATCCAAACCCAAGAACCTGGTCTTAAGGAATTTGAAAAGCGCAGCCTCGAAAGAATGCGTCAGTTTTTATTTAAATGTGAGCAATTTTTTTGGAGCAGCTTCTGGTCAGTTATAATGCCAGATAAGGTAACGATCTAGGAAAAGTCGTAATCATGGCAGTCCGTCAACCCCACTACAGCAAAGAAGAGTTCGCCCAACGTGGCGATCTAATTTATCAAACGCAAATACTCCCACAGGTCGAAGAGGGCAATCACGGCAAAATTGTAGCAATTGACCTTGAAACTGGAGACTTTGAAATTGATGCCCGTGAAATAGCTGCTTGCAATAGACTTGAAGCTCGTCACCCAGATGCTCAAATCTGGATTGTTCGAGTCGGTTCTCGCCACGTTCGCCGATTTGGTGGACGCACAAAGAGAATTCTATGATCGCGGGAATCGTTAATGCTGACTTTGAGGCAATTATCTCGCTTTCGATATGTGACTCTGATGGGAAAGTTTATATTCAGGATGCGATTATTGATACAGGTTTTAACGGTTGGCTTTCATTGCCACCAGACCTGATTGATCGGCTAAATCTAAAATGGAAAAGACGAGGACGCGCTATTCTTGGTGATGGCAGTGAGTGCGTTTTTAACGTCTATGAAGCAGTGGTAATTTGGGATGGAGATTATCTGACTATCCCAATTGATGAAGCTGATTCGGAACCCCTTGTTGGAATGTCATTGATGGAGGGCTATCAGCTCACAGTTCAAGTATGTGAAGAAGGTAGCGTAGAAATCCTGAAAGTAAGCGCCGTCTAACACTGCGTTGGAGCCGACATCTCAAAAGCGATCTGCAAAAATCAGAGTTGATTTGCGATGGCTGAATTTAGCCGTTAGACTGAAAAGAGGAGGCTAATCTTGAAGTAACTCTGAAGTTGCTGGCGTTCTTATGAATCTTCTAGCTACAAAGCAACATACACAAAATAGATGTTTCTTGGAACACCAGTACGATCGCTTCTCAAGGTTATAAACTACTCGATTTACGCTTGGCAACTTCTAAATATACAAGTAAAGCGTTGATATCCGCAGGACTGACCCCACCAATACGACTGGCTTGCCCCAGCGTCAGCGGTTGGATTTTATTCAGTTTTTCCCGCGATTCCATTGAGAGCGTCTCAATTTGGCTATAGTCAAGCTGAGATGGCAACTTGCGATCGCTCTGACGGGCAGTTGCCTCGATTTGTAGTTGCTGTCTTTGAATGTACCCAGAATATTTGATCGTAATTTCGGCAGACTGCTGCTCGATCGCATCTAGTTTTTGATTGCCCAAGTCATAACGGGTCAAGTCCAGATAGCGAATTCCTGGGCGGCGCAGCAGGTCGGCAAGCGTGATCGAGCCGTGAATCACCTCCCCTGTGGAAGCAGCGATCGCTTGCCCCACCTCTTCGTGTTCTTTAATCCGCGTATTTTGCAGCCGTTCTGCCTCTGCTTCAATATTTGCCTGCTTGGTGAGGAATAGCTGCCAGCGGCGATCGTCGATCAAGCCAATTTCACGCCCCAAGGGAGTGAGGCGCTGGTCGGCATTATCAGAACGTAGGAGTAAGCGATATTCCGAGCGGCTCGTAAGCATGCGGTAGGGTTCACGCAGATCCTTGGTACAGAGATCGTCAATCAAAGTACCGATGTAGCTCTGATGGCGAGGGAAGGTCAGCATCTCTGTTTCGCTGGCATACCTTGCCGCATTAATACCCGCGACCAGACCTTGGGCGGCTGCTTCTTCGTAGCCCGTTGTGCCATTGATTTGACCCGCGCAGAATAGACCTTCTACTTTTTTTGTCATCAGGGTAGGAAAGCATTGGGTGGCAGGAATAAAATCATATTCCACGGCATAGGCAGCCCGCAGCATTTGGCAGTTCTCTAAGCCGGGGAGCGTGCGTAACATCTGGAGTTGAATCGGTTCGGGCAAACCCGTAGAGAAGCCCTGAATATAGAGTTCTGGAATTTCTCGACCCTCGGGCTCGATAAAAATTTGATGGCTTTCCTTATCGGCAAATCGCACGATTTTGTCCTCAATACTGGGGCAGTAGCGAGGGCCCTTGGCATCAATAAAGCCACCATATACAGGCGAAAGATGGAGGTTCTCGCGAATGATGCGATGGGTTTCAGCCGTGGTACGAGTGAGGTAGCAATTCATCTGTTCGCGTTCCACCCAAGCCGTTGGATCGAAACTGAACCAGTTTTGATCGTCATCAGGGGGCTGAACTTCCATTTGGCTGTAGTCCACCGTGCGCTTATCGACTCTTGCGGGGGTTCCAGTCTTTAATCTATCCGTGATAAAGCCCAATTCGTTCAGGGTTTCCGTTAGACCTGTGACGGCAAATTCTCCTGCTCTGCCTGCGGCCATGGAGCGATTTCCTACCCAGATCTGACCGTTGAGAAAGGTTCCTGTGGTGAGAATCACGGCTTTGCAGCCATAGCCAACGCCAAACTGAGTTTCCACCCCTAGAACTGATTTACGATCGCCCCCCAAATTTTTAAGTACCAAGTTAACGACCGTTCCTTCGCGCACCTGCAAATTGGCTTGATTCTCCACGACTTTCTTCATTTCAGCCGCATATTCGCGCTTATCGGTCTGCGCTCGCAATGCCCACACCGCTGGTCCCCGCGATCGGTTGAGAATGCGCCGTTGTAGATAGGTGCGATCGGTGATCTTGCCAATTTCACCACCGAGGGCATCGATTTCATGCACCAATTGCGATTTTGCGGGGCCACCCACCGCAGGGTTACAGGGCTGCCAAGCAATCCGATCTAGATTGAGCGTGAGTAGCAGGGTCTTTTTTCCCAGTCTTGCTGATGCCAAGGCCGCCTCACAGCCCGCATGACCTGCCCCTACGACAATGACTTCATATTCATCTAGAAACTCGACGTTGTTCATGTTTTTTGGTGGCTGTGAAATGTGGCTATGAAATGTGGCGATCGCGATCGCAGCAAAAGTTTCCGTGTTTACAGATACTAGTTTACCGTAGCAAAAAAAACGGCGATCGCGATTTTAAGGGGCTTGCGATTGCCGATCGTCGGTTTCCATTCCTGATTCGACATAGGAATATTGATTGCGTCCGTTGTGTTTAGCTTGGTATAGGGCGCGATCGGCAGCAGCAATAAGCTGTTCGGGAGTTTTTTGGGAACTATGAATCAACCAAGCTATCACCAATACTAACTTGAGTTTGCCGAACATTGAGTCTCATCTGCACAACCATGAGATCCTGTATGATCTGGTAGTTATTTTCAAAAATTTTCAGAATCTTTCATAGTACAGGAGTTTTTTATCATGGCTAAAACCAAAATTGCTACCACAGCTGATGTCAGTACTGACAAAGTTCTAAAAACCAACGCCAATGGTCAATCTGTCCTCGTGGCAAAAGTTGGAGATAAGTATTGTGCGATCGCCAATAAATGTCCTCACCTCGGTCTCCCCATGGCTAAAGGCAAATTTGAAAACGGTGTAGTTACTTGCCCCTTCCATGGTTCTAAGTTTGAAATCTGTACTGGCAAAAACGTCGAATGGGTGGACTCCGTTGTCGGTATCCCCTTGCCCGGCATTGCCAAGAAAATGATGGCTATGGGTAAAGTTCCCACAGATGTAGCAAGTTTTGCTGTCACCCAAGAAGGCGCTGACCTGTTTATTGATGCCTAGCTTTTTACGGAAATGGAAAGCTTCTGCCTAATCTGCTTATAGGGCAATACTCAAATATGAGGTAAAAGACAGAACTTTCCTTTTAAGCTGTCCTTTTAAGCTGTAACTTTGAGGTGATTAGGCAGACATGGTTTGTCTAGTCACCCAAATCAACGTTTTACAGATTACTTTAAAAAGTAGCAAAAGCCAGAGCAGTGACCCATAAGATTAGAACTTTAAAACAAATCCGCTACAGATATTTGACCAAGTACGCGATTCCCGTTGGGATGCGTTCCGCCGCCTGTTTCATCCTTTAGGCTTACGATCGCAGATTCTGCTTCCCTTAAAATTTGGCATTGCTGATATTTGGGTTCTATCCCACGATCGCCTTCTTCAGATAGCGGTTCTGTATAAACTTCCAGTTGCCGATCGCGTAAATTGAGAATCCAATAGATCGGAATGCCTGCCCTCGCGTAAATCCTCTGTTTGACCGTGCGATCGCTTTCTAACGTGGCATCAGACACCTCAATTACGATTGCTACCGATCTGGCATCAGGATGGCGATCGCGGTAGTCGGTAGTTTTGCCAAGAACTACGACCGCATCAGGTTCGGGCTCGCTATCACCCAAACTAATTGGCTCTTGTGAATCTACATACCACCCTTCGACAATTATTTTCTCTAGCGCTTGACGTATTAGCTTCGTACTAATTCGATGGGGTGGATTCTTCGGCATTTTGGCAATCAGTAAACCTTCTAGCAATTCCAAGCGATCGTCTTCCTTAAGAATACCTGCTTGCTCCATCAAGTGATATTGCGCGACAGACATCCGCCAAAGCCGATCTTGAGAGATTGTGGCATCCTTTGTAGTACTTGCTTGGGGATTCGCTGAAGTTATAGTTGCTGATTCTGCGATCGCGCTCATATTGAACTCTGTTCGGGCTAATCTACTCTAATGTTAGTATAATCCAATCCAGATAAGCTCACTTCTTCGAGGGCACAAACATAACCATTCGTGCAGGGTGTGAGGTATTCTCTAGTGTTACGCTATCCCAATTCCCTAAACTTGCCATTGCTTCAAATTCGAGCTGAAAAGTGGGTAAAAACGGATAAGATCGAATACAGTTTTTATGGTGTTTTGTTTGCTTTGTAGATTATGAAAGTCTCTAGCTTCGTTGGTGTCCTTGCGTTATTTACAGCTAGCTGCTTATCTGGGTGTGGCGCTTTACCCTATAAATATAACTGTAGCGGCGGTGGGGGATTTTCCAATGGTTCTACAGGCGATCGCGAACGTGCTGAAGCCGAGGTCAGAAAAGCAGAAGCCAAAGGGATGACCTGTCAAACGGACTTTCCTGCGGATAGTACGACTCAAACCAGTACTGCGACTCCTGCGACTCCTGTGGCATCTGCTAAGACATCTTCCAAGATTCAGGTAGTAGAGAAGGAAGTCAAAGATTACTTAGTGCAAAACTTGGGCGTGGATGTTGCGATAAGCTGTCCCCAAGATATTGTGCCTGCGAAAGGGAAAGAATTTGATTGCAATGCAACGGCAGCGGAAGGGAAGTTTGCCGTAGCTGTAAAACTGCAAGATGCTGAAGGAAATAAATTTGACTTGAATACCAAAGGACTGCTTAAGTTACCTTTACTAGAGGAACTCATTCAAAAAAATGTGAAGGAGCAGAATAATGTTGATGTCAAGGTAAATTGTGGGGGAGCCAAGATCAAAATCACGAAGGTAGGGGACGTGTTTACCTGCAAAGTCAAAATTCCTGATGGCACGGTTAAGGATGCGACGATCACTGTTAAAGATGAAGCAGGGGGAGTGAGCTGGAAAATCTAACTGGAATTTTTGCGACGGTAATCTTTCTTAACACAATAATGATTTTGCCAATATTTTCCATTGGGTAAGCGAATGAGGCAAAATGGTAATGATTATGTATGCTGAGATTTACGGCTGAACGCTAAGAACCATGACTTGTAAAGTTGGTCTACTAGGACTCGGAACGGTTGGTACAGGTGTCGCAAAAATTCTACAAGATCCTGTAGATCGTCACCCTTTGCTACAAGAAATTGAAATTGCCCGAATTGGCGTGCGATCGCTACTTAAGCCTAGGGATGTAGAGTTTCCCGACGGATATATTACCGAAGATCTCCAGTCCATCGTTGCCGATCCTGAAATTGATATTGTGGTCGAGGTTATGGGTGGCATTGAGCCAGCGAAGAGATTGATCTTAACTGCGATCGCCAATGGCAAGCATATTGTTACCGCCAATAAAGCCGTAATTGCAAGGTACGGCGATGAGATTTTTACCGCAGCCAAAGAGCATGGCGTTTATGTGATGCTAGAGGCAGCAGTCTGTGGCGGCATTCCCGTGATTCAAGCCCTTAAGCAAAGCCTTGGAGCCAACAGGATTACAGGGATTACAGGCATTATTAATGGCACGACCAACTATATTCTCAGCCGCATGCACGCTGAGGGTGCAGAGTTTGAAAATACCCTAGAGGATGCCCAAAGGCTGGGCTATGCTGAAGCCGATCCGACCGCAGATGTTGATGGCTTTGATGCAGCCGATAAAATTGCAATTTTGGCAAGTTTGGCCTTTGGCGATCGCATTAAACTCGATGACATCTACCGAGAAGGTATTCGTACGATCACCAGTGCTGATATTGCTTGGGCAAAGGATTTAGGGTTTGTAATCAAGCTTTTGGGAATTGCGCGGCGTTCTAACGACAAAACCGAAAAGGGCATTGAGATTCGCGTACATCCTACCCTTGTGCCACAAACTCATCCCCTTGCCAGCATCAATGGGGTGACAAATGCAATCCGAGTCGAGGGCGATCCAATTGGTGAAGTGGTATTTTCGGGACCTGGGGCAGGCTCAGGTGCGACCGCAAGTGCGGTTGTGGCGGATATTGTCAATGTAGTAGCCGCACTCAAAGCCTCTTCAAAAGGAGCCTCCAATGAGATCAATCAACTCATGGGTTGCTCTCACGATCGCTATGCCACCCTCAGCCCCATCCAAAATATTGCCACCCAGTATTACGTGCGTTTGATCGCACAGGATAAGCCGGGCGTGATTGGCGACCTAGGCGCTTGCTTTGGCAAGCACTTGGTCAGCATTCAAACCATTTTGCAGCGCAATATTCATGACGGCTTTGCTGAAATTATTGTGGTGACACAAACCGTCAGCGAACAAAATTTCCAAGCCGCGATCGCCGATCTCAAAAATCTGGCAGCCCTGCACAGCATTCCAACCTTGATACGGGTTTTATAGACGCCCGTAGGGGCAATCCCCCCGTGGTTGCCCCGTGGTTGCTCTAGACTCCACTGGTCAGGCACACACCATCCCCTGCCTCTACAAAAATCAAAGATATTCTTGTAAATCTTGCAATCTCGTAAATCCAAATATTTTCCGATCCGCCCTAAGGCTTAAAATGAATACGAATTGATTTCTGTTGTTTAAAAGCGAAATATGTTGCTAACCCCTGTTGAATTTGGTCAGATTGCTCAAGGTATGGGCGTTGTTGTGCTGGTTGCAGCTTTAATTACAGGAATTGCCTTTGTGCGTCAGTGGGGATGGCGGTTTCGTCTTGTAGGCATTACTTCCTTTTCTGTCGTTTTAACAGTCGGCCTATTTGCCCTCAGCATTGCACCCATTACCCGCACCTCTGTTTCAGGGTCAGTTCGTTATTCCTTGGTTTACGATCGCTATGGCACACAGGCAGTTATTTCAGTTCCTCCGACCGTGACAGCACCCCAGTTAGAGGCAACGCTCAAGCAAGCCGCCGATAACCTCTTCTCTTCTGGCCGCAGCGGACATGGAGAAAATCAGCTCACGATTCGAGCCCGCACCGTTGTACATTTGAGCGATTCTCTGTCTCAGCCTGTTTATATAGGGCAAGTCAAGCGATCGCTCCACCAACGCAAAGATCCAAACATGGAGGTGCAGATATATCCCGAACAGTTGGCAGAATTAGCCAGATTTGCACCGAATGTATCCGAATAAACCCTAAAAAGCCCTAAGAAACAGAGATTTTTTGTCATTCTTAGCAAGTAAAGGCAAAGCATTCATCTCCATATTTCAGGGACTACAGTGTCCCCACAAGCGATCGCATCGATAAATTATCGTCATTCCTAAGCACTATGAATCAAGATCTAGAGAAGTTAGAGACTGGCTTTCAACACCTCGCCGATCAGTTGGTCAGTAGTCTTCATGCAGACGAACATCTGACCATTAGCCTCAATAGCGAACGCAGTCAATTTACCCGCTTTAACCATGCCAAGGTACGGCAATCAGGTTTAGTTTCAGATGGAACGATTTCCTTAAACTTGATCGACCATCAGCGCGAAGCGAGTGCCTCTTTCCCCTTTACAGGCGATCGGGGCGTGGATAGTGTCAGTGCTTTAGAAAATCTCGATTATTTGCGATCGCAGGTGGAGCAACTGCCAGAAAATCCCTTCATCGTCTTGCCAGAAAATAAAGGTTCCAGCCGTGAGGTGTATCAGGGTTCCCTATTGTTGCCCGAAAAAGCGATCGCAGCCATTCTCGGTTCGCTAGGGGATATTGATTTTACGGGCTTCTACGCATCAGGCTCGACGATCAGGGCAAATGCCAACTCCGCAGGACAAAAGCACTGGTTTGCCACCGATTCTTTTTTTGTCGATTATTCTATTTTTAATGCTACGGAGTCAGGTGATTCGCAAGCCGTAAAAGGAATTTATGCTGGTAAAAACTGGCAACAATCAGACTATGAAGCCCAGATCGAGCGATCGAAACAGCAGATGGTTGCGCTCAATTTGCCGATCAAAACCATTCAAAAAGGTCAATATCGCACCTACTTCGCACCCGATGCTGCTGCCGAGTTATTGGGAATGCTCTCAGATTCTGTGGGTGAGGCTTCACTACAGCAGGGAAGCAGTGCTTTGCTTAAGCTACGTAATGGAGAAAAGCATTTATCGCCACTCCTTAGTTTTAAAGAGAACTTTCGAGGGGGCACTGTGCCTCGGTTTAATCAATTAGGAGAAATCGCTCCCGAAGAAATTCCGATCGTTGTGGCAGGTGAACTGGTCAATCCCTTGGTGAGTTCTCGAACGGCGAAGGAATATGGAAAGGTTTCCAATGCGGCAAATGGCGGCGAATATCCCAGAGCCCCTGAAGTCAGCGCAGGGGATTTAAGTACCGATCGCATTCTCAAACAGCTAGATACGGGCTTATACCTATCGAACCTGCATTATCTCAATTGGAGCGATCGCTCTGGTGGCAGAATTACAGGGATGACTCGCTATGCCTGCTTTTGGGTTGAAAATGGGAAAGTGGTTGCCCCGATTGAGAATCTACGCTTTGACGATAGTATCTATGACTTTCTCGGTCAAGATTTAGAAGCCTTGACTGACTTCCAAGAGTTCATTCCCAATACTGGAACCTATGGCAGTCGATCGCTCGGTGGCATTCTCGTTCCTGGCATGTTAGTAAATAACTTCACGTTCACGCTATAGAGCCTGCTCTGCTTTTGTCTTTAGGGATGCCGCAAACTCCTCAAAGCTAGGCTGTAAATCGGGAATCGAGCGCGTAATCAATGGTGCCATCAGACCGCTAAAAACCTCTCGCATAGAAAAAGCTACAATTCCATCAGTTTTTTGAGTGAGTGTAAATGTGCGATCGCCCTTAAACAGACCTAGGGGCATCCCCCCAGAAAACACCATACGTTCTTTGGGGGCATACTCGCTCACGGTTAATGGAAACGTGCGATCGGGGGTTGACTTAAAATACAAAGAGATCTTCTCGCCTAATGCGATCTTGCCCTCAACCTTTGTAACGGTTGGATTCCAAGATGGCCAGTTGGCAACATCGATCAAAATTGCCCAAATGGTTTCCGATGAAGCATGAATGTCGATTGTGGCACTAAAAGATTTCATAGCGGTTTATCCTAATATGCGATCGTTGTACAGTAATCTACATTATGCGATCGCTTGATGAATATACAATCTAGGAATGTTGCAAATCTGTTGAGTCAATCATCATGCACTTCTTCCCATGATTTATGCGCTAAACACCATTTCAAATAATGGTTAATATCTTTAATGGCATCTTCTATTCGCCAACGGAATTCAGTTTGGGAACGAAGTTCACGGAGAAGGATAGGCTTAACAAAATGCTTTTCTAGTCGTCGTTTTGTTCGCGCAACATATGCGAGCCCCAAACAGGCATTAGCTCGAACCTTATCGCTTGGGTGCTCGGCTAGACGCAGACATAAATCCTGTGAGTATTTCCAGTCTGGGAAGTTTTCACCTATTGCCAGTGGTAAGACTAGAAGTTCTTCCATCGTTCCACAACTTAATCGCCTCTCGATTTCATCCTTGCTACTAAGAATTGGAAGAGGGCGATATATACGTGGTTGTTCCGATTCTGAACTGCTCATCACCGTAATAAATTGTATGCAAAAACTTCTTGATTGGCTATTTCAAAGTTTAGAGGCATAACTAGTTTTTATCCAGAAACGCACTGGTAACATTGTTGCATTTACTCCGCAATAATCATCGCGATCGCCTCTCGAATAATTTCATCGCGATCGACCATGCTGCCTAGTTGTTCGGGTTTATAGATACCGCCCCACGCCTCAACCACAGCATTTACAAGAGCTGTCTCATAGGCAGATTCTAGAATTCCCATTAGCTGTTCTTTAGATAGTTCGTCCCCCGTTGCCTGACTTTCTTGATTAATTTTTTGGATTTGTGCCAGGGAGTTGAAGATAGCAAGCCCCCAAGGATGGGTCGTTCGCCTTTCCGAAGCCTGTAAAATTAGATGCACTAATAAGATGAAGGCACAATTGTAAATCTCCTTATTTTTATGTAAAACACTCATTTTTTATATTTTTGTGCCTAAAAACTATATACAAGTCATATAATCTTTATATAATAATCGTTTTCTAGCGATCTATTGAACTCAACTTAGTGGGAGTTGGTTGGCTTGAGGCGAGGTTCTTGGCGTAGGGCGGTAAAGTTAGAGGTTTCACCGGAGAGCGCGATCGTGCCTTTTAAGTTTTTATCTACAAGTTCTGCTTTAAGCATAATCGGCATCTGAGCATCGCATTCCTTAATTTTTGTCACAGTACCTGCAAGCGTTAGCTGCTGATTTTGCCAATTGCCTATCAGTGAAGGCTTTGACTTTGTTTCGGCTTTATGGGTTGGCAAATCGCTTGGTGTACTCTCTTCGATATCCAAGATGCCACTCATATAAACCCCAGATTGTTGAATCGATAGCAAGAGCGATCGCTCTTTGAGACATCCATGCAGATTAGAAGCTTCTATACGATAGGTTCCTACCAAGAGCGGAGCAGCTTTAAGATTTTTCTCACCATAGTTGGTAATACCGACAAACAGCGCGATCGCACCCACTGTACTGATTGCATAAAAGGCTAAGAGTTTTGGCGTAAAGATACTCATGATTGGACTCCAAGATTCATATCGCGATCGTTGCTAGCTTGTGTCTCGATTTCTAACAATGCCGAGGCTAAATGCGAAGTTACCTTATTGTATTTGCGCGTGATCAAGAGGGAAGAAGGACATCTCGATGCCAGCTCATCTGTATATTTGCCAAGGGTTTGACGGGCAATTCCCCATTCTCGACTAGCTCCTACAATTGTCAGATCGATGTCTTTACTCGCTTCAACAATGCCATCAACGATATTGCTCGCTTCGCGGCTGACGATCGCAATGCGATCGCGGACGGCTTGCGGCAGTTGCTCCAAAATCTTGCTAAATTCGTGATTTAACTCAATCCGAGGATTTTCTGATGCCTTGTCTGTGAGGATTTGGAGAATAGAGAGATGAGC
Organism: Tumidithrix elongata BACA0141; assembly: GCF_036349135.1. Taxonomy (NCBI): domain Bacteria; kingdom Bacillati; phylum Cyanobacteriota; class Cyanophyceae; order Pseudanabaenales; family Pseudanabaenaceae; genus Tumidithrix; species Tumidithrix elongata. Next base: position 65,181 of record NZ_JAZBJZ010000002.1, on the reverse strand, counting down.
CTCTGGATCGTTCAACAGGAGTCGCAAACCTAACTCTAAGCCCAAATCGTTATGGGTGCTACCCGAATAGGGCAAAAGGATGCGATTGAGGTTAATTTGGTTGCGATCGACAAATACCACAACATCTGTGGGTGCAGATGCCAAAATTTGCCCCACTGGACCACCGAGGGGATTGTTGGTAAATACAGGTCGATGCCAGCCCATCAGAATTAGATCGATGCGATCGACCTTAGCGATCGCGCTGGTTTCGCCAGCAACATCGCTACTGACCCGCACAGTCGGATAGATTAACTTACGCAATTCAGGTGGTTCTAAACTCAAAACCAATTCTTGCAAGCGATCTTGGCGTTTTTGAATTGCCCGATTGGTTTCGGTGGGCGTACTCTCAAACAGATATTCTTCTTCAAATTTAATCAGGCTGAGCGGATAAATTGCCACAGATTGCAAAGGCTGGCTATAGCGTTTACCCACTGCGATCGCTGCCGCTAGCTGAATCAACCCCTCTTGGGTATTGGGATTTGCCACGGGCACGAGAATGCGATATTGCGGTGCGATCGCTTCATGTTCGAGGTGCGTTTGCAGATCTGAGTAGGCAGCAGAAGGGGCTGCAAAATGCTCCTCTGATTCATCATCATCTTGCGGATTGAGATGGGCAGGTTGTTTGCCAAAAATTAGATCGAGTAATGGCGAAGTCATAAATGTTGTAACCAGTGCCATCATCACCAGCATCGCAAATAATATCGGTGAGATCACATTCAAGCTCAAACCAATATTCAGGACGATTAGCTCAGTTAGACCCCGTGTATTCATCATCCAGCCCAATGCCATGGACTCTCGTTTGGAAATGCCACAAAAACGAGCAGCAAAATAGGTACCGCAATATTTTCCAACCACTGCCACACCGATAATTGCCGCACAAATCAACCACAACTCTGGACTATTGAGCAGCCCGATTTGGGTACGCAACCCACTGTAAGCAAAGAAAATTGGTAGCAAAAAGATTAGAACAAATTCCTCAGTTTTAATGGCAATTTCTCTAGTCAGTCCTGCATTTTTGGGCATAATTGCCCCCATTAAAAAAGCGCCAAAAATTAAGTGAATGCCAATCAACTCGGTAATTAACGCCGAAGCTAGTACTGCCATGTAAATGCCAGCTAAAACAAGCTGACTAATGCGTTTGGTGCGCTCGTAGTATTTTGCTAGTTTGTTCAAGAAGCGACGACCGAGCGTAAACATCAGTCCGATATATACGCCTGAGAGCAAAATAGTGGGAATTGCGGCTGACATGCTGTTTGTCTGTGTCACCGCGATCGATACTGCCAGCAAGCACCAAGCCGTAACGTCTCCCACTGCCGCAGACGTAAGTGCCAAGATACCAAGGGGCGTATTTTGTAGTTTCTTTTCAGTGATAATACGAGCCAATACGGGAAAAGCAGTTATTGACAACGCCGACCCTAAAAACAGGGTGAAAGCCGTAAATGAGACGCTGGCATTAGATAGCACTGGATAGAGTCCTAATGCTAAGAACAACCCCAAGGTAAAGGGGACAAGAATGCTGACATGGGAGGTCAAAATCGCCACATTCATTTGTCCGCGTAGATATTTTGGGTTGAGCTCCAGACCGATCAAGAACATAAAAAAGATTAACCCGACCTCTGAGAGCACCTCTAAAAATGGAATTGCCTCAGGCGGAAATAGCCAAGTTGACAATTCGGGCGAGATAATTCCTAATAGCGAGGGACCAAGCATAATGCCTGCAGCAATTTCACCGATCACGAGGGGTTGTTTGAGATAGCGAAATACAGTGCCTACTAGGCGAGACAACCCGATCACGATCAAAACTTCTACCAGCACTAAAATTGCGGTTTTCATGTTTGGGGCAGCGATTGAAATAACGTGCTTTGCTAGCAGTATATCAAGGTAAAAAATATCCTGTTACTGCTTTTTCTTCACTTCAGCGTTATACCCCCGTGCGATGCCGTTTTCTTAAGGATAGAGCAACATTTATTCATAGTTTTGCCTGAATTTTGGCTTTAAACCCAATTTTTAAGCAATATCCAATGAAGATCTATACAATTCACGCTACAGGCAGTACCACTTGAAGAGGGTTTGAGGGCAAGCTCTAACGAACATGAATTACTTAGTCGTCAAACTTAATCAATCCTTTTAGAGTAGGCTTACAATGAGGCTAATCGCCGACAGATTGTCCCATGTTTTTTCGATCGTGATAGAAGTTAGGTAATGGAAGCTAAATATAATCCCCAACAGATTGAACCCAAATGGCAACAAATTTGGGCAGAGCACAAGCTAGACGACGCTCCCGAGCAAGAAGACAGTCGCCCTAAGTTTTATGCCCTGTCTATGTTTCCCTATCCATCGGGCGATCTACATATGGGGCATGTCCGTAACTACACGATCACCGATGTAATTGCCAGATTTAAGCGCATGCAGGGGTATCGCGTCTTACACCCAATGGGTTGGGATGCCTTTGGGCTACCTGCAGAAAATGCGGCGATCGATCGCGGCACGACGCCCTCAGAATGGACTTTTAAAAATATGGCGCAGATGCGATCGCAGTTGCAGCAGGTCGGTCTTTCCTATGACTGGAATCGCGAAGTTGCCACCTGTGCGCCCGACTACTACCGCTGGACGCAGTGGTTATTTTTGCAATTTCTCAAAGCTGACTTGGCGTACCAAAAAGAGGCAACGGTCAACTGGGACCCGATCGATCAGACCGTTTTGGCAAATGAGCAGGTTGATAATGAGGGTAAATCTTGGCGATCGGGGGCAAAGGTAGAAAAACGAAAATTGCGGCAGTGGTTCCTCAAAATTACCGACTATGCCGAACAGTTGCTCCAAGATCTAGACAAATTAACCGATTGGCCCGAGCGCGTCAAAACCATGCAAGCCAACTGGATCGGTAAGTCTGTGGGCGCAGAATTGAGCTTCCCCATTCTCAATAGTGGGAATCAAGAAGCCATTGCGGTCTTTACCACCCGTCCCGATACCGTCTATGGCGTTAGCTATGTGGTGCTTGCCCCAGAGCATCCTTTGGTCAATCAAATTACCACACCAGAGCAAGCTGCTACGGTCGAAGCCTTTGTCGCCGAGGTAGCAAATATTAGTGAAATGGATCGCACTGCTGAAGATAAGCCCAAACGTGGCGTCCCCACTGGCGCGATCGCGATCAATCCCTTCACAGGCAACCAAATTCCGATTTGGATCGCCGACTATGTGCTATTTGAGTATGGTACGGGTGCGGTCATGGGAGTTCCCGCCCATGATGTGCGAGACTTTGCCTTCGCCAAACAGTACGATTTGCCGATTCAGTATGTGATCGTTCCCAATGGGACGGCAGCAGGAGAAATCCCCAAGTCCCTTTCCCAATCTGCCTACACCGAATCAGGTGTCATGGTTAACTCAGGGGATTTTGATGGTATCGATTCACCCACAGCCAAAACCAAAATTATCGAGCTAGCGGAAGCCCAAGGCTGGGGGAAAGGCAGGGTGCAATATCGTTTGCGGGATTGGTTGATCTCAAGGCAGCGATATTGGGGTTGTCCGATTCCCGTGATTCATTGTCCCCACTGCGGCGTTGTGCCTGTCCCCGATCGCGACCTTCCCATAGAATTGCCCCAAAATGTGGAATTTACAGGTCGCGGCGCTTCGCCCTTGGCAAAATTAGAAAGCTGGGTAAATGTGCCCTGTCCCACCTGTGGCACAGCCGCAAAACGCGAAACCGATACGATGGATACCTTCATTGATTCCTCTTGGTATTTCTTAAGATTCAGCGACGCGCAGAATTCTGACACTGCCTTCGATTTCCAAAAGGTGAACGACTGGTTGCCCGTCGATCAGTATGTCGGTGGTGTGGAACACGCGATTTTACATTTGCTCTATTCTCGATTTTTTACCAAGGTGTTACGCGATCGCGGCATTCTCAATTTTGACGAACCGTTCAAACGCTTGTTGACACAGGGAATGGTACAGGGCTTGACCTACATGAATCCCAACAAGAGCGGTAAAGATAAATGGATTCCTTCCGCTTTGGTCGATCCCAAAGATCCGCGCGATCCCGACACAGGAGAGGCGATTCAAGCTTTTTACACCACGATGTCTAAGTCCAAAGGGAATGGGGTCGCACCGAAACAAGCGATCGCTAAATATGGCGCGGATACCATTCGCATGTTTACGCTGTTCAAAGCACCCCCCGAAAAGGATTTAGAGTGGGATGAAGCCGATGTGGAAGGTCAGTTCCGTTTTGTGAATCGTGTGTGGCGTTTGGTGACAGAGTTTGTGGAGAGTCGATCGTCAAGTTCCCCTCAAAACAATTCTCCAGACGAAAAAGGAAATCGCGTTCTCCGTAGAGCCATTCACACCGCGATTAAGGAAGTCACAGAAGATTTGACGGGCGACTATCAGCTCAATACCGCAATTTCAGAGTTGATGAAGCTCAGTAATGCGTTGCAAGATAGCAAGGAAAAAAACTCGGCGATCTACGTTGAGGGAATTGAATCGCTCTTGCGTTTGATGGCTCCCTTCGCACCGCATATCACCGATGAGTTGTGGGCGCAGTTGGGTCATTCCGAGTCTATCCATTTGCAACCTTGGCTAGAACCCGATCCTGAAGCATTGGTCGTGGATGAGATCACCTTGGTAATTCAAGTAAATGGAAAGTTGAGAGGGAATATCCAAGTACCCGCTGGTGCTGACAAAGCAGCCCTAGAAGCCTATGCACGGAATTCTCCCATTGCCCAGAAGTATCTAGAAGGGAAGGACATCAAAAAAGTGATTGCCGTCCCAGGGAAACTAGTTAATTTCGTCGTCTAGAGCCATAAACCTGTAGGGATAAAGCATTGCCAAAATAATTTGTGAATTTTGAAGTTCCCTTGTTATAGGAATGCTTTGCCCAAAAACTAACAACATCGCGATAATTTTCCAATTTTGTCCTTATTTCGAACTCGTACTACCTAATGCCTTATGGGTATGCGTCCATGCCCATGTCCCCAAAAAAGCCACGATGAGGCTGCAAGCAATCATCACAATTTGAAACCCCAACTTTTGCCCAAAGAATGATGTTGAGAGATCTAGGGCTACTGCCGCTAGCACTAACGGTAAGCTTGCCGCGATATTCTCAACGTTATTTAAAAGACCAAACACCTTGCCTCGCATATTTTCTGGTGTGTATTTTTGGATCGCAGTCTGCATGGGTACGGCTATCAAAGCCCCATGAAAACCCAAAAAGCCACTGATCACCAAACTCAGCCATAGGTTAGATACAAAGGCAAACATCACCAAAGCAAATGCCATACCCACAAACCCCACTAAGGGCAAAGGACGATGGGCAAAGCGATCGCCAAATTGTCCCAAGAGCAAAGCCCCGATCGCCAAGCCAATCCCAGCCGCAGCAATCAAATAGCCAAAATCAGCCCGACTATTGGTGACCAATTCGGTCAAGTTCATCGATAGTTTCATCAGCGCCGAGAGAATGCCATATAGCACGCATAGCTGAATCATCGCCCCCGCAATCAGTTTGTTGTGTCGCACGTATTTAAAACCATCGATCAGATCGCCCCAAAAGCTATACCCCTCAGCTCTAGGATGCACAATTTCACGATTGGGAATGAGCAGTAACACGACCCCAGACAGTAAATACATTCCCCCTAAAAGCAACTCGCGACTAAAGTCTTTAAATTGTGGCAACCATTCCACTAAGCCCGACAGTAAAGGCGAACCGATCGCATAGCCCACAATCATCGATGTCATCATCGTCATCGTAAATAGGGCATTGGCAGACATTAAGCCAGACTCAGGCACGATGGACGGGATCGCCGACTGCTCGGCAGGGGCAAAGACTTGGGTGAGGGCAGAAATTAAAAATGTTGCCGCCAATAACAAGGGCAGTGCTTTCGGAATGAAGGGAATCAGCAACACCAAAACACCCCGAAGGACATTGCAAAGAATCATCACTTGCCGTTTAGGGTGCATATCGACAAAAATTCCCGCGATCGAGCCAAAGAAAATTGCTGGCAGCGTCGTGGCAATCATGATTAAGGATTCCCGCGTATTTACGGGAACGGGATAGTCCTTATAGTCCGTGGAGGTCGCGATCGCAATTAGTAAAACCAGCAAAATCTTGTCTACCAATTGCGCCAAAATTTGAGCCATCCACAAAGCTAAAAATTGATAATTGCGCAGTAACTTTAAATAACCTGAGGCTGAGTTGGAATCTGAGCTAGACATCTGTTTTGTGATTCATGCGTGGTTGCGGCGACATAGAGTATCGATCAAAATGAGCGTTTGGAGAGCTATAAAACTCTTACCATAACTGTCCTCAGTTTGGCATTGGGAGAATGGAGGATGTCACTTCACAGAAAAGCTACGTCGTCGCTTTGATGCGGCTAATTTTTCCTGCCTTTGGGCTCTAAAGTCTTTGTGCTCGGATGGGGAAGATCGCTTAAAAGGGAGTACTTCAGCAGCAGACATTTCGCGGGCAGACCGAACTAACATCCCAGCGACAAATAGGCTAGAGAGCATAGAACTGCCCCCATAACTAAAGAAAGGAAAAGGCAAACCTGTAGTTGGCAAGACCCCTGATGACACACCAATATTCAGAAAGGATTGCCCTACGAGCAATACCGTCGCACCAAGAGCGACTAAACGCACAAAGGGATCTTTGCACTTACTAGAAACCATTAAGCCAACACTGGCAAAGATCAGCAGCAGTACAATAATACTAATGCTACCAACCAATCCAAACTCTTCAGCAAAGATTGCAAAGATAAAATCTGTGTCTTGGTAAGGCAAAAGGTGCTTCATCTCTGAAAAGCCAAAGCCTTTTCCCCAAAAACCACCCGAGCCGATCGCCATTAAACCTTGGGTTAACTGATAACCGCTACCCGCTTGATCTGGCCAAGGATCTAAAAAAGACATGATACGGACTAGTTGGTAGCGATTAATCGAGACACTTGCCACACCTGCAATGATTCCAAGTGCTCCAGTACCAAGCATTTGATACATCGGTAAACCTGCGGCTAGGGCGATCAGCCAAAGGGTGAGTCCGCATAAAGCGGTGACGCTAAGACTTGGCTGCAGCAAAATCCCCACAAGTGCCAATAAAAAGACGCCCAGCCACATTGCCCGCCGCAGTAGGCTAATCCGCGACCAGTGACCGAAAAGTTGAGCAGCTTGCAAGACTAAAAAAGGTTTAATCAACTCCGAGGGCTGCACGGGGATACCTGCCAAAGAGATCCAGCGCGTTGCTTCATTGCGAGTTGTCCCCACCCCTGGGATATGGGTAGCAAATAGTAAAATTAAGACGATAAACAGACAAATACTGCCGATTTTCGCCAGCATTCGCAGCGGGAAATGGATGACTGCGTTGAAGAGTAGCAATCCGAGTACGACCCAGCCCAACTGCATTTTGACGTAATAGAGACCATCGGTTGTCCCTGCTCTTGCCACTGCGTAGGATGCCGAGAACAAGACTGCCAAACCCACAAATAGCCATAAGAACGTGAGCCATCGTAGCAGCCTCGCTTCGGTAGCCCACTTTCCTACAGTCTGATCAAAGAATGGAAAAATCTTAAATAGTTTCACAGCCGCTAGTATAAAGGCTTTTGCAAAAGTGTCATCCGCTAAACCGAAACTTTAAAATGATTTAATCATTTAGGCAAGTCCCTGACTGAATCTAGAGAGCTGAATTTTACATCACAAGTCAAGTCTAGGATCGGTTTCTGGGCGAAGCGATCGCATAGCGTCACGATCTCGCAGAATTTACAACGGCTTGAGGCTCGCGATCGCGAGCTGGACGAACTTCTCTAGTTTGATGTAAGCCCATCATTAGAAACATCAAGACTTTTTTTGCGGGTAACAGGGTAGCGAGTGCGAGTAAACCAAAGCGACGCAATCCCTGAGGCAACCAATTTTGGTTAGAAAACAAACGATTTGTTACATGGGTTAGCAAAATTACGCCCAGATTATCCCACCATCGTCTGGACTGATAGCGCTTTAAAACAGCCATGGAGCCAAGATCTTCACCCTGTTGGTGTGCCGCGATCGCAACTTCTGCCAATACCGCCACATCGCGAATACCCAAATTCACGCCCTGTCCTGCGACGGGGTGGGTAGTGTGGGCAGCATCGCCAATCAAGGCTAGACGGGGCTGAATGTAAGTCTTTGAATGCATCCAACGCGGCACATAGCTGGCACGGGTACGAGACTCTAGGGAGAGCTTGCCAAGACTTGCCAGCAAGGGCTTGCCAAAGCGCTGTTTGAGGGCTTGCATAAAATCCGTCTCGCTTAAGGCAAGTAAGTCAGGGGTTTCATCACGGGTTGCCGTCCACACAATGCAACAGCGATCGCTTTCGAGGGGCAAGATCGCAAAGGGCCCACTCTGCTGAAACCGCTCGTAGGCAATATTTTTGTGAGAATGCTCAGACTTGACCGTAACGACAATGCAGGTTTGTTCGTATAGCCGTTCGCTTACAGGAATATGCGCCAACTCCCGCACGACTGAGCGTCCGCCGTCCGCCCCCACCAGAAGTTTCGTCTCTAGAATTTGCTCCCCACTCCCTGAGCTGATTTTTACCTGCATCCGATCCGCAGCCTGCAAATACTCAATATCGGTAATACGGGCGGGACAAATCACGTCAATGTTGTGACATTGCTGCATAAACTCCCACAGAGAGGCTTGGGTAACCGCATTTTCCACAATAAACCCCAATGCCTCTTTGCCCATATCGTCCCGTTGTAACTGCACTTGATGGGGAAAGTCACCATCGGAAATTTGCACGGTATGCATGGGGGTGACGCTCCGTTGCTTCATGCCGTCCCATACACCGATGTTTTGCCAAATGTAACTCGATCCCAAAGCGATCGCACTTGCCCGACCATCATCGCCAAAATGACCTTTTAGACAATCAGCTTTGCTTTCAATTACGCCCACCTTTAAGCTGCGATTTGCTGGATTGCACTTATCCCCCAACGCACAGGCAAGACTAGCCCCGACCATCCCTGCGCCGACAATCAAGACATCAAATTTTACGGTCGGTATAAAGGGTATAGATAAAGCAGACATAAAACCTGAAGATTTCCTATGGTTTATTCGATTTCGATCTTAAAAATTCAACACTATCTTTATGTTACTTAATAATTTGAGTGGGTTGCAGATTTAACTGGGTGTTTAAGGCAAAAAAGTCTACAAGTAACAAACACATAGCCTAGTGTGGTATAGAAACAATAGGTATGCGTTTCACGTTTGCACGTGTTTACACGCGGTAGTGTGCGTAAACGAGTCAGTCAAAGATGAGAACGGAGAAATTTTTAATGAATTCCCCAGCAGTTTCGCTATCAGAGTCCTTAGTTCAGATTGTCAATTCTCAAAATACATTGCGTCTAACTAACTCTCGATTGCGCTATCGACTCAAGATTGTTGAGGATTTATTAGAGTCTGTTTTACTCAAAGAATGCGGGCAGGAACTCGTAGACCTGTTGCGTCGTTTGCGCGACATGTGCTCCCCCGAAGGGCAAGCACCCGAATATCCCGCCCAAGAGGTTTTAAAGGTGGTCGAAAGTCTCGATTTGAATGAGGCAATTACGGCAGCGCGAGCCTTTGCCATGTACTTTCAACTGATCAATATTGTCGAGCAGCGTCACGAGCAGGAAGAAACTAGCCAAAGTCGGATTAATTCGCTCAGTGGCGAATCGCAATTTCCCGTTGGGACATTTCGTTGGCTGTTTCCAGAGTTAAAGCGGTTAAATGTGCCACCCCGCTTAATTCAATCCCTCGTAGATAATCTCGATATCCAACTCGTATTTACGGCACACCCCACCGAAATCGTGCGCCACACCATTCGAGATAAGCAGCGCAGCATTGCCAAAATGCTAAAGCAGCTCGATCAACTCACCGTCTTTAATGCAGACGAGCAAGACCCCATACCTACCTTTGTGCATAGCTGGGAAGCGGAATCGCTGCAAGAACAATTAGCCGAGGAGATTCGGCTGTGGTGGCGCACTGACGAACTAAACCAAGCTAAACCCACGGTTTTAGACGAGGCAGACTATACGCTGCACTACTTTCAAGAAGTTTTGTTTGATGCGATCCCAATTCTCTACGATCGCCTAGAGTTTGCCATGAAAGACTCATTTCCAGCCTTGAAGCCACCCCAGTATAACTTTTGCAAATTTGGTTCTTGGGTAGGCTCAGATCGCGATGGCAATCCTTTTGTAACGCCAGCGGTGACATGGCAAACCGCCTGCTATCAACGCAATTTAGTTTTAGAGAAGTACATTGCCTCGATCGCGAAATTATCGAGCTTGCTATCTCTGTCGCAAAACCTCTCGGATGTATCTGAGGGCATCTTAAACTCGCTGAGTCAAGATCAAGTGCAGATGCCAGAGGTCTATGAGACCAATTCGATCAAGTTTCGTCAAGAGCCCTATCGCCTCAAATTGGCTTACATTCGCCAACGCCTAGAAAATACCCGCGATCGCAATGCGCAGGTACGGGCAAATGGTTGGCAGGCTTCTGAGTACATGCAGTCTACCAAAGCCTTAGAAGACTGCGCTTACAAGAGTGCCTCGGAATTTTTAGAGGAATTACGGTTGATTCAAAACAGTTTGCAAGAGACGGATCTCACTTGCAAAGCCCTCCAGTACTTAATTCGCCAAGTCGAAGTCTATGGATTTCATCTGGCGCACCTCGATATTCGTCAAGAAAGCGGACGCCATAGCGATGCGATTGCCGAAATTGCAGACACGCTCAAGATTTTGCCCAGTTCTTACAATCACATGAATGAGGCAGAGCGCGTGCAGTGGCTCGTCAGTGAGTTGCAGTCGCGGCGACCGATGATCCCCAACCACCTCAGCTTTTCCGATAAAACCAACGAGACTGTCAGCACGTTTCGCATGGTGACCAAATTACAGAAAGAATTTTCGGTCGATGTCTGTAACACCTATGTGATCAGCATGAACCACAGTGTCAGTGACATTTTGGAGGTACTGCTGCTCGCCAAAGAAGCAGGGCTCTACGATCCCGCCACGGGAACGGGGACTTTATCGGTTGTGCCCCTATTTGAGACCGTAGATGACCTCAGACGCGCTCCTTTGGTTCTACAGGAACTGTTTGAGTTGCCTCTCTATCGTTGCTACTTGGTGAGCCATCAAAATCTGCAAGAAGTAATGCTGGGCTATTCTGACAGCAATAAAGATTCTGGGTTTCTCAGTAGTAATTGGGAAATCTACAAAGCTCAAAAAGCACTTCAGACCACCAGTCAAAAATATGGGGTCGAATTACGCATTTTCCACGGACGCGGTGGCTCGGTGGGGCGCGGTGGTGGGCCCACCTACGAAGCGATTTTGGCGCAACCCGGTCACAGTATCGATGGACGCATCAAGATTACCGAGCAGGGCGAAGTTTTGGCTTCTAAGTACTCCTTACCTGAAATTGCCCTCTACAACCTAGAGACGATCGCCACTGCCGTCATTCAAGCAGGACTGCTACCCACTAGCTCTGACACCCTGCCCTCTTGGCTGGATGCCATGGAAGACCTATCGGTGCGATCGCGCGAGGTCTATCGCGACCTAATCTACGAACAACCCAAGTTGGTGGACTTTTTCCATCAAGTTACCCCCATCGAGGAAATTAGCCAGTTACAAATTAGCTCCCGCCCCGCAAGACGCGCTGGTAAGCGAGATTTAGGTAGTTTGCGGGCGATTCCCTGGGTGTTTGGCTGGACGCAAAGCCGATTTCTCTTGCCTTCTTGGTATGGTGTCGGTACGGCTTTAGAGGAGTTTTTGCTAGAAAACCCCGAAGGTCACTTGACACTTTTGCAATTCTTTTACGCCAAGTGGCCCTTCTTTAAAACCGCGATCTCCCGTGTCGAGATGACCCTTGCCAAAACCGATCTGCAAATCGCCCATCACTATGTGCGCGAGCTAACCGAACCAGGCTATGAGGAGGTCTTCGATCGCCTATTTACCCAAATTTCCCTAGAGTACCAACGCACTTGCAATGTGGTTCTGCACATTTCGGGGCACAAGCAACTGCTCGATGAAGATCGGGACTTGCAGCGATCGGTACAACTACGAAATGGCTCGATCGTACCGCTTGGGTTTATTCAAGCTTCGCTGATTAAGCGACTGCGGCAACATAGTAGCGATACGATTAACCTGCGATCGCGCTACTCTAAGAAAGAATTGCTACGTGGAGCCTTGCTGACCGTAAATGGCATTGCCGCAGGCATGAGAAATACAGGATAATTCTGGATAATCCTAATGAATAAAGCCGCGAAACATGACTTTAGGTATGAAACCTCTAGACACGAAACCCAAGTCGAATAATTATGTTACGATCCTCTCAAATTGAGCGTGTGTGAGGAATATGAACCCCAATCGTAGTCATCTGGAACCCATACGTGTTGGCGTAATTGGTATTGGTAACATGGGGCAGCACCATGCTAGGGTTCTAAGTTTACTTAAAGACGTAGAGCTAGTTGGGGTTGCGGATGTCAATGTCGAGCGAGGGCTAGACACTGCCAGCAAGCACCGCGTGCGTTTTTTTGAAGACTATCACGACCTATTACCTCTAGTCGAAGCCGTATGTATAGCCGTGCCCACGCGACTTCACTATGATGTCGGTCTGACTTGTTTAAAAGCAGGCATCCATGTTTTGATCGAAAAGCCGATCGCAGCAACCATCGAGGAAGCGGAATCCCTCGTAAATATTGCGGCGGAATGCAATCGCATCTTGCAAGTGGGGCATATCGAACGATTTAACCCCGCCTACCAAGAGCTGAGTAAGGTCTTAAAGCATGAGACTTTGTTGGCGATCGAAGCGCATCGCATGAGTCCCTATTCCCATCGCGCCAACGATGTATCGGTTGTCTTCGATCTGATGATTCATGACATTGACCTTTTACTCGAGCTAGTACCAGGGCAGGTATCGAGACTGACGGCTCATGGCAACAAGGTGTCTGATTCGGGCTTTTTAGATTATGTGACAGCAACTATTGGCTTTGATAGTGGCGTGATTGCCACACTCACAGCCAGTAAAGTTACCCATCGCAAGCAACGCCGCATAGTGGCTCATTGCAAAAATTCCCTGACAGAGTCAGATTTTCTCAATAATGAGATTTTGATTCATCGTCAGACCACTGCCAATTACATGACCGATTACGGTCAGATTTTATATCGCCAAGATGGCTTAATCGAAAAGGTCTATACCAGTAATATTGAGCCACTCAATGCCGAATTAGAACACTTTGTCGCCTGCGTGCGCGGCGGTCAACAACCTTCCGTCGGTGGAGTACAGGCACTAAAAACGTTACGCCTCGCTAGCATCATCGAGCAAACGGCACTAGATGGGCAAGTATTGCAAAGTTGCGATCTCAAGTTGCGCGAAGTTGCTACCGCTGGTAGTCAACCTTGGTAGAATTTATTCCCGCTTCAGCAAAATCCATGGGTGATCCACTTCTGCCCACATCCCCTTTGCTAGGGGTTCGCTGCGGCTATGATTTTGGGCAGCAATTAAATGAATGAATGTTTCGATCTGGTCAAAATTGGTTTGATGGGGCAAATGCTGATTGAGAAACTGCCGAATGATGCGACGTTGCAAGGCTATGGGCTGTACTTGCAACCGTACGCGATCGACCCGAGGCGGGGAATTCTCTCCAGTTTCAGCTTCTAGATTTAAGTCTTGATGGAATTCTATTGGCATATCATGCCAAAACTGAGCGGCTTGTTGCTCTAGATAGGCAACATCGCCCTGTAGGATCTCTGCCGTTTGCGCCAAGGTCTTTTCTAGTTGTGGGTTAAAGTGCTGGCACAGATAGGGAATGAGTTCTTGGCGAATGCGATTGCGGCGATAGGTGAGATTGTCATTGGTACTATCTAGCCAGATTGGTAGCGCCATTTCTTGGCAAAATTGGGCAGTTTGACTGCGGCTGATATCGAGCAAAGGTCTGACGAGCTGGATATTTGGCGCCAAACTTCGTCGCCATGTTAGGGATGCTAATCCATCTGCCCCGCTCCCGCGCATCAGGTTATATAAAACTGTTTCAGCCCGATCGCTTTGGGTATGCCCAGTAACGATATAGCCATAGGCAGCGACTTCTGCCATCTCTAGCAGCATGGCATAACGCCAAGTCCTCGCCTCTGCCTCATTGCGGAGTGGGGTCTTGGCAGTCCGCAGGTAAAAAGGTAAGCCCCAATCTTCGGCTATTTTTTGGACGTGAAGTGCATTTGCCGTTGAGTCTGGACGCCATTGATGGTCGCAGTGTGCGATCGCAAGTTGCCATTGCCACTTGGGTTGTACGAGCAAAAGTAATTGCGCCAAACACAGCGAATCTTGCCCCCCTGATACAGCGATCAGGATCTTTGCACCCTGTGGTAAGAGAGCAGGCGGTGATTCCTTACAGGATGCGTCCCGCCGAAGCGATCGGTTTAATTTCGCCCGTAGCAATTTACGAATCATCAGTACTTTGAGATACAGCCAGAACTAGACCGATCTTACTGATATTCGCTTTCAGAATTCAGCTTTTTGAAACTGATAGTTGCTTACTTAATCGCCGCTCTTAGATTTTTTAAAGCCTCGCGCACAGCTTTAAAATCTGTGTTTTGCGCAAGGGCAGCTAAGACTTCAGGGCTACTCTCATTAATAATTTGATTGTAGATGGCGATCGCATTGGCAAGTTTCGTAACATTCACCGTTGTAGATGGGGTTTCACTGAGCAAACCAGGTAAAACTTGGAGCAACGCTTCAGAAGATTCGGAAGAAATGCCTAAGCCTTGCAACAACTGGCTAAACTGAGTTTTGTCATTAGAACTAGGGTTGACCAAAATACTGGCAAGCAATTGGGAGGTAGCATTTCCACCTTTCAGTGAAGTCAATATCTCTTGAGCAGCCTGATTGAGCGCAGCTAAATTATTTGAATTGTTATTCCCACTAAACCCTGAATTGGTAGTCAAGCTAGAAAAGTTTTGAATCACTGGAATCGTTCCCGCCCAAGCGGGTAATACCAATAAGGGACTAGCCAAGGCTCCCAAAAGGGTTCCAATGCCCAAGTTAACAGCGAAACGGAAAGATAGTTTTTTCATAGTGCGATCGACCTAAACGAAATGAACTCAGAAGTAGAGGGATATTACAACCTAGAAACGAGGTGAGAAGTTAAATCCGTAGGTGAGTCCTAGGATAAATTGCGAGCCAGCTGTACTACTATTCCCAATATCAGAGTAGATCGCATTAATATTTAAAGGAATAGAAGGACTAGGGACAAAAGACAGCCCAACATTTAAACCCTGTCCTGTCCAACCCGTGCTGAGCGCAACTTGTGGATGCACTTGGACACCAACACTACCAAATACCCCTACTCCGCCAGAAGTATTTTGCAGTGACTCTGGACGATAGACACCGCCACCCACACCAACTGAAACCGTCACAGGGAAATTATATTTAGGATCTTCAGGTCTTAACAAGAATGCGCTAGTGACAACACCATAGACCGATGAAGGGGTTCCACCTGCATTTGAGCCATAGTTAGCGAAATTTGTCCAGCCTATAGCTGCCGCAACTTGCAATCGGTCTGATTCAAATACCATGCGGTGCAATTTAAGGTCAAACGTACCGTTTGAAGCAAAGTTGCGAAAACTGGTGAGGTTATAGGTTGCCTCAAGCCCCACCGCCTTGCGTGAATCACCGACACCAGTCCCAATTGCAAAGCTCGCATCAACGTAATCGCGCGCTTTGCCTGCGGTAGAGCCAAATAGCCCTAGATAGACATCCCCAAGGTTTGCACCAAATCCACTGGGGATACCTCCAGGACTAGAGCTAGGAAAGTAAACAGGAGTCCCAAGCTGAACATCTGGATCTAGGGGTGGAATTGTTAGCTCTTGACGCAGCCTGTTGGCTTCTTCTAGGGTGGGGCTCTTGGTCTGGGCTAAAAACTGCTGAGCATCACCAAGCTTGCGGGAATTTGGGTCAACATAATTTTCATTTGCAGGGTTAACCTCTTGCCCAGCCTCTAAATCGGGAACTGCTGATTTAGAAATATTGAGCTTAATCGTGGGTGAAACTACTGGTATAACCCGTGGTGTTACGCGATCGCTAGGCTTGGAATTATTTACTCTATTGCCATTTTGGTTAAGGGCAGATTGGGCATGGGCTTCTAAAGCACCACCTATCGATACAAGTCCCACAAATGTGAGGGACAGGCCACTTTTGATCAAGAATTTCATTGTGCTCTCCTCAAATAGCCGCAAGGCTTATCTCATTATCTCAAATTAACCAAGTTGTTTTACGCAGCTGAGACTCAACACACAATGCTTGTAACCAGCAAAAAACAGTTGCTAAAAAACTTTAGCTTCGGAAGCTTTTGCTCTCTTTACTAGCTTTTATTGCTAGCTTTTATTTATAGAACGCTCAACACAAAATACTTTTGTACAAGGAGAAACTTCGACGATATAGATAGTTTCTTGGATGTTGCCTTGTATCTAGTTTGGTAAGGGAGAAATCCTTAAATACTTCGCTTAAAGATTTGCTTTGGAATTTTATTTTTGCCACCCTTGGCTGTCCCTTACGCTTGCTACAAAAATTTATTAACTGTATTTTGTAGTAAAAAACACTCAACCCTACATCATTTTATCACGAAATAAGATTATTTCATGTTGACAAAATCGGTTTAGGCAGAGCGGATACTTGGGTGTTGCAGCATGCTGAGGATAGAAGCTTGAAGCTTCATGTCCTTGTACAAAAATGCGATCGCGCTAAACGGCTAAGGCTTTCATAGGGCTGGCGAATTCTGATCGTAATTTTGAACACATAATTGATAAGCAGTGATAGAATCAGAAACGCTGACAAATTTACTAAAGCATCCCTACACATACTGAGAAATACTGCTGTGGCAACTCTACAACAACAAAAAATCCGAATTCGCCTCAAAGCCTTTGACCATCGCTTGCTCGATGCCTCATGCGAAAAAATTGTGGAAACAGCGAATCGCACCAATGCTGCTGCGGTTGGCCCTATTCCTTTACCTACCCGTCGTCGTATTTACTGTCTATTGCGATCGCCTCACGTAGACAAAGATTCGCGGGAGCACTTTGAAACCCGTACCCATAGCCGCATCATTGATATTTACCAACCTTCTGCAAAAACAATCGACGCTCTGATGAAGCTAGATTTGGCGGCAGGCGTAGATATCGAAGTAAAACTATAAAAAGGTTTTAGGATTTCAAGGGTTTAGGATCGCCACCCATGATTCTGAACCTGCCCCAAATTAAAATCCAAATTTATAAGCTATTGGCTAAGGCTAGTAGCTATTTTTTGTTTATCGTTTAAACTTGAGTATCATCCTTAACAAATGGCTCAAACTGGTGCGAGATGTTCAAGATCAAAGTAAAGATCAAGTATTTTTTAGTGGTTTTGCTGGCAGCGATCGCTACGTTTCTGGGAATCGTTGGCAGTCATAGCTATTCTGAGGCAAAGGCAAATGCCAATTTTATAGCAGCCAGAGCAGGGCAAGGTGTATTTATGCAACCGCCCGCACCCGTGGTGATGGCAGAGGCTCGTGTAGACAATCCTAGCCTGCAAAAAGCGGGTCTAACTTTGGAAGAAGTGGGGCAAGGGATCTATTCCCTCGTTGCCAGTACTGACTTTCCACCACAACCTGGTCTGGCAATCTGTAATGCGGGGATTGTGATCGGTAGTGATGGGGTTCTGATTATCGATGCATTTCAAAGTGAAGAGTTAGCTCAGTTGGTTTTCTCTACGGTTAAGACCCTGACCGACAAGCCCGTCAAATATGTTTTAAATACGCACTATCACTTTGACCACACAGGTGGAAACCTCGTGGCTTCTAAACTGGGAATCCCGATTATTGGGCGTGGCGTCATTCGTGAATATATCCAAAGCGGCAGACTGCAAACCGCTGGGGTCATACCTCCTACGGTGATTGTGAACAGTCAAACCGATATTTGGCTAGGCGATCGCCAAGTCAGAATTGAACGCGTTGACGGTCATTCTGCAGGAACAGATCTGGTTGCCTACGTGCCCGATGCAAAGGTGCTATTTAGCGGTGACATGCTATTCAACAAGCGTATTCCCTTTACAGGTGACTCGGATATTCGCCAGTGGCAAGGAAGTTTATATCGCTTGATTGCTACCTACCCTGAAGCAAAGGTTGTACCGGGACATGGCCCAATTACAGATGTGAGTGGATTACAAACGCAACAGGCCTATTTCAGTACCCTAGAACGCACTGCCTTAGAGTGGAAAGCCCAAATCTTGAGTAAAGAGCAGGCACTGAGCAAGTATGCAAGGATTCCCGACCCCTATCAAGGCTATAAGTTTCAAGCACTGTATACGGGCAATCTCGATAGTGCTTACGAACAATTTACCCGCAGTGCCACAATTCCGCTGATTCCATAATTATCTCTTTCACACACCCGTAGCATCCAAGAGGCTCAAAATGTATGCTCAGACTAAAACTTAAGCCCCTGTTTCTGATTGTATTGAGTCTGGTTGCCATTGCGATCGCGGTGGTGGCAGGAGTTCCTAAAGCGGAAGCCTTGCAAGCCGCTCTGTCTCCTGCCAACCCGCTTTTGGGTGATACGGTAACTGTGTGGATCGCCACAAAGCAGACTACAAAAACGCCCCCCTCTGTAACCATTAATCAAAAACAATATCCTGCGTTTCTGGTTGCTCCTAATCGCTGGCGTGCCTTTATTCCGACGACACCGCTAGATCGGGTAGGCGATCGGCAGGTACGGGTGGTTGCCGAGGGATTGGAACAGATGTTGACCTTGCGCCTACTAGATCGGGATTTTCCCACGCAAAGCATCTGGCTTGACGAAAAGGCAGCAGCCCTAGATGTCTCCGACTACGAATACGAGCGCGTGTCAGCGTTTAAGCAGCTTGCAACCCCGCAAAAGTTTTGGCGGGGTGCCTTTTTGCGACCGAATGACGGCCCTGTGACCACTGGGTTTGGTGTGCGGCGCTATTACAATGGTGTCTTTGCCAATGACTATTACCATCGCGGTGTTGACTATGCAGGCGATGAGGGTTCGGCAGTTATCGCCCCTGCCCCCGGGCAAGTACGGCTTGTCGGTACGGTCGCCCAAGGCTTTCAGTTACATGGAAATACCATCGGTGTCGATCACGGTCAGGGCGTTGCCAGTATTTTTATTCACCTGAGCCGCATTAACGTGCGTGAGGGAGATTTTGTGCAGGCTGGGCAGGTCATTGGTGCAGTCGGTTCTACTGGTGCGGCTACTGGCCCTCACCTACATTGGGGTTTATATGTAAATGGGGAGTCGATCGATCCCGTACCTTGGCGAGAACAGGGTTTGCAGTGAAATCGTAGGCTATTAGCTTGCCGAACAGGCAAGCATTTCCCCACTTCAGAATTTTGGGCTTAAATTTCCGCGCTGAGGATTTTTTCGATCGCTTCGACGGGTAAGGGTGCGGCAAATAAATAGCCTTGCACCTGTTCGCAACCGATCGATCGCAAATGCTCTAATTGCTGCGTTGTTTCTACACCTTCAGCAATCACGTTCATATTGAGTTTGTGGGCTAGATCGACGATCGCTTCAATAATCTCGCGATTCTCACCATTGACACCTAGGCGATCGATAAAGGAGCGATCGATCTTAATGGTATTCAGGGGGAAATTATGCAGATAGCTCAACGATGAGTAGCCCGTGCCAAAGTCATCAAGGCTGAGCTTAATTCCTATGTCTCTTAGTTGATGCAAAAGACTGCTCGTTTTGACAACATCCCCCATAATCGTGCTTTCCGTAATTTCTAGCTTGAGCCTGTATGGTGGTAAGCCCGTCTCTGCTAAAACTTGACAAATCTGTTCTAAGAGATCGGATTGGAAAAATTGCCTACCCGACAAGTTCACGCTGATTTCCATGGCTTGGGTAGCAGGAAATTTACTTTGCCATACGTACATTTGACGGCAGGCTTCTCGTAGCACCCAGATGCCTAAACGCACAACCATGCCTGTTTCCTCGGCGGTCGGAATAAATCGATTGGGGATGATAAAGCCTAGGGTGGGATGCTGCCATCGCACTAAGGCTTCAAACCCGCCGATCTGACCTGTAGCGGTGACCACGATCGGTTGGTAATAGACGACAAATTCCGATCTTTCGAGGGCATGCCTGAGATCGGTTTCTAACTTCAACTGCTCGATTGTGCGCGAATGCATGAGTTGGTCGAATAACTCATAGCGGTCTTTTCCTCTCGCTTTGGCATGGTACATGGCAATGTCAGCATCTCGAATATAGCTCTCAGGTGATTTATTGCCTAAAGTGCTCAAGACAACACCAATACTGGTATTGACAAAAATTTCATAATTATCGAGGTCGAAAGGTCGCTTCAGCGCGTGGGCGATTTGCTCGGCAACTTGAATCGCCCGATCGCGGTTGGTAATATTTCTCAGCAAAATGGTGAACTCATCGCCCCCAAACCGAGCCAATGTGTCATCGGAACCAAGGCAAAGTTGTATTCTCGCGGCTACTTCTACAAGTAAACGATCGCCGACAAAATGCCCCAAACTATTGTTGACGAGCTTAAAGCTATCGAGATCGAGAAACAAGACAGCGAATAAATGAGTTGGATCTTGCTCAGTCCGCTCAAACGCGGCTTGCAATTTTTTCATAAATGCCGTGCGATTGGGTAACCCCGTCAGGTCGTCGCGATCGGCAGTATATTGCAACCTCGCGAACGCCTCTTGAATCTGGGCTGCCATGCGGTTAAAAGCCTTAGCCAATCGTCCTAATTGATCGGAACCGGAACGGTTTTCAGGCACGCGCCGCTGCCATTCGCCTTGAGAGAGGGCATCAGCCGCATCAATCATTTGTAAGATTGGCTGCACAAGCGATCGCGATGTCAGCAATCCTAGGGTCACCGATACAATCAGTGCCAAAAAGCAAAGTAGAACCGTCATTTGGGTATTGGCATGAATCTGTGCCATAAAGTCATCCTCAGGGACAACCACCACAATTAACCAATCAATGCCAAGGCGATCTCGTAAAGGCGTAACCTGAGCAAACTGACGCTTGCCCTCACTCTCAAACGTAAGTTGAATGGCGCGATCGGGCGAGCTACTGTTGAGGATTTCCGCATCTAATTTTTGCGCTGCGACTCGAATAAGAGGATTTGCACTTTCTGTTGCCTTAATTCGGGCAGTTTGTTCGCCATTAATGATAAATACTGGATCTTGCGTCGATGTACTCACTAACATGCCATCGCGCTCGATGATGAAGGTTTGCCCTGATTGCCCGATTTTTATGTCTTGCAAAAACTCATTGACCTGCAAAAACATAAGGTCTGTACCCAGGACACCAATGAGGTTGCCCGCGCGATCGTAGACAGGCTGGACCGATGAAATCCCCAAGCCTTTGGTGACAAAATTACGGTAGATCTTGGTCCAACCAGGTTTATCAAATGCCACCGCAGCTTTATACCAAGGGTGCATCCTCGGATCGAATTGGGGAATGACATCAAGGCGTTGGAGGCGATCGCCGAGCGGACTCGCCATGAAATAGTTAATATTGCCATTGGTCGAGCGATCGGCCAAACCGACCTGTACTTCGCCACTAGGTAAGCGTCGCGCCGTAAAAAACTCGCCCTTGGTATTGCCAAAGAAATGAACGCTAATTTGAGGAAATGTTACGACTTGTTTCCAAAAATGACGGCCACGGATGAGATCGTTCTCTAGATCGAGTTGTCCCGTCGCGATCGCATTGGCAGTAATTTGATTTACCAATGGAGGAATCTCAATGTAAGCGAGTAGTCGCTCTTGAATCCTTGCTGTGACCTCACTGCGTAATTTTGTCGCCACCTCATTGACAGCTTTCTGTCCATTCTGTAGGGATAACCAGCCTGTTAAACCTACGGCTACGACAATTTGCAGAACAAAGGGTATAACCAAAATTGAGCGTAATGACAATATTTCCCCCTATATTGTTTATATTCTCCCAAATAACACTTAGGAACTAGCTCTCAAACATTATCACGTTCGTATACTGACGCCAAATGTGATGCACGCAATAATTTCTATAGTTATATCAAATCCCAAAGCTATAACGAGATTGGAACTTATCCAACTATACTGACATGGAGCGCTTAGCCCAGCGATCGCAGTAAGTCTCTATAAACTTCTAAAACTATTCCGATCGGTATAGATGAAAGCCTACTTATTGGAGTCAAGAATTGGGTAAATGATGGTGGATAGAAATCATTCTTAACTTTAGAGCCTATGATTGCAGTCAATCCCAGTCATTCTTATCCAGAGCGAAATCCCAGTGATGGAACTTCGCCCGATCGCAAAGCTTGCGAAAAACCAGCTCCATTCGTGGAGAATTCATCTTACTTACCCCCAGTATTAGGGAAGGTATTTATTGTTGGTGCGGGAATTGGAGGCGTAGAATATTTAACCGTCAAAGCCCATCAACTACTCTCTCAGGCTGATGCGATCGTCTATGATGCCCTAGCAGATGAATCGCTATTACAACTTACCTCCCCATCTTGCCTTCTGATATCCGTGGGGAAACGGGGTGGTCAAGCTTCCATTCGGCAAGCGGATATCAACCAGATCCTGATCGAACAATGTCAACAAGGGAAGCAGATCGTAAGACTTAAAAGTGGCGACCCTTGGGTATTTGGGCGTTCGGTTGCTGAGATTCAAGCGCTTTATGAGGCGAAATGCGAATTTGAGTTGGTGCCTGGGATTTCTAGTGCGATCGCTGCACCTCTTCTAGCAGGCATTCCACTCACCGATACGGAATCCAGTCCTTGTTTTGCTGTCATGACTGGTCATGATTTGGAACTTCTACCGTGGCAGGCACTACATCAAATGCCTACGTTAGTGATTCTGATGGGAACACTGAACCTAAGACAGATATTGGATAAACTTCTGGTTGGTAAAGTTGCTGAGACGCCGATTGCGATCGTGCAGTGGTGCGGCAGACCCGAACAACAGATCTGGATAGGAACGCTAGCAGATATTCTCACAAAATTACCCGATCGTTCCCTCTCGCCAGCGGTGATTGTGGTGGGAGATGTGGTGCAATATCACACTTGGATATTTAGACAGAATCCGTTTAAGCAGACAATGATGCAGGAAAATGAAAAGCTAAATATCAATGACATGCCCATGGAAATGCAAACCCCTCAAAAATCCTTGCCATTGCTAGGTAAACGCATTCTTGTCACCAGAGCCGCAGGTCAGTCTAGCCAATTTACAGAAATGCTGACCAGTCAAGGAGCAGAAGTTCTGGAAATGCCCACCTTAGCAATTTTACCGCCGACGAGTTGGTCAGACTTAGATAGCGCGATCGCTAACCTCGAAAACTACGATTGGCTAATTTTAACCTCCGCAAATGCCGTGGAGAGCTTCTTTGAACGATTGCGTCATGCTGGCAAAGATAGCCGATCGCTGCACAAACTTAAGCTGGCAGTAGTCGGGCAAAAAACCGCAGATATTTTAGGGAAATATGGCATTGCCCCCGATTTGATTCCACCCAACTTTATTGCCGATGCCCTAATCGAAACATTTCTCGAAAAATTTCCCACTATCGAGGGTACGCGAATTCTCTTCCCGCGCGTCCAGTCAGGTGGACGGGAAATCTTAATCGAGCAGTTTAAACAGCAAGGTGCAGCGATCGATGCCGTTCCTGCTTACGAGTCAGGCTGCCCTAGAGAAATCGATCCTCTGGCATTACAAGCCATCCAAACTCAGAAAATTGATGTCATTACCTTTGCTAGTTCTAAAACCGTAAAGCACTTTTGTCAGCTCCTTTCGGGCGTAGCCTCGATAGAAGTATGGCAATCTTGGCTATTGCCTATGAGAATTGCCTCAATTGGACCGCAGACTTCTCTCACTTGCCGCGAACTATTGGGAAGAATAGATTGCGAAGCAGAGGAATATACCCTAGAGGGGCTGACAGCAGCCATTACTAAGCTGGTGGTATAGCCTCACATCAGGCGAAGTGCCTGTCCTATGAGGATTTCTATAATTCAAGCAGGATAGCGATAGTTAGAGGTTTAAGCCAGAACCGTCTGACGTTGCCAAGAGCGCCCCATAACTTCAGCAATTTTTGCCAATTCAGGAATGAGTTGATCAAACTGCTCAGGGGTCAAGGATTGCGGTCCATCCGATAGCGCCTTTTTAGGATTGGGATGCACTTCGATCATGAGCGCATCTGCACCAGAAGAGATCGCGGCTTTACTCATAGATGGCACATAATCCGACCACCCCGTACCATGACTGGGGTCAACCATAATCGGTAGGTGGGTGAGTTTCCGTAAAACAGGTATTGCGGACAAATCGAGCGTATTGCGCGTATATTCGCGATCGAAGGTACGAATACCCCTTTCGCACAAAATCACATTGGGGTTTCCTGCCGCCAAAATATACTCCGCCGCCATCAGCCAATCATCAATACTGGCTGCCATGCCCCGTTTAAGCAAAACAGGCTTATTTTGCTTACCAATTTGCTTGAGCAGAGAGAAGTTTTGCATATTTCTGGCGCCAACCTGTAGGATGTCGGCAACCTCAGCAATTTTCTCAATATCAGGAGTATCCATTACCTCCGTGATAATGCCTAAACCACTTGCCTCTCTTGCCGTAGCTAACAGCGACAAGGCACTTTCTCCATGTCCTTGGAAAGCGTAGGGCGAGGTACGTGGCTTGTAAGCACCACCTCTAAGAAAGTGAGCCCCTGCTGCCTTGACCCGTTGGGCAACCTCGACAATCATCTCTTCGTTTTCGACGGAGCAGGGCCCAGCAGTAATCACGAGCGGATGATGTTCGCCAAAGTAAACATCGCCATTGGGGGTGGAAACAACGATTTCACTGGCTTCATTCTGGCGATATTGCCGACTGGCGCGTTTAAACGGGCGCTCTACGCGCAGGACGGACTCAATCCAAGGGCTAATTTCTTCAATTCGGTTGGTATCTAGCTCTGCGGTTTCTCCAACCAGACCGAGTACGACTTTATGCTTTCCGACGATTTTTTCTGGAGAGAGCCCCCATGTGGAAAGCTCTTCGCAAGTACGATTAATTTCAACTTCTGGTGTGCCAACTTTCATCACGACGATCATGGCAAAATTTCCCAAATCATTAGTTTTAAAGATGCCTTATTGTATGCGCTATCCCAATCTGCCTTCATCTATCTCGCAGCCTAACCCACCTAGATTCTCTGTAACACTTAAGAAATTCTTGTGCTCAAAATTCATGTGAATATTGTAAGACTCACCAAAACAAACCTTCACATCTTGCAGGTGAATTTTTATTGTGTTGTTTGTTGGTTGAAATTTATACTAGAAATAGTAAAAATTAGTCGTTATCTTAAGTAAGGCACATCTGTCTAAATTAGCAACATCCTGAAAGTATCGTTAAATCCTTGCTAGACATAGAAACCCCATTTCAGATTCAGTTTGAAACCCCCCCAGTTGTAGAGGTAGCTTGTGGGGTAGCTTTTCACGAACTTAAAAATTTACTTGCCCCACATCTTGGCTTGTTGTGGGAAGAGTTTAAGGCTGATTACCCAAGTTGCCAAGAAAAACCTGAATTAGAAGCTAAAATTGAAGATCTTTCTGGATATACACCAAAAGTTACTGAAGTAAAGTTTTTTGATACCCCACCACTTCCAAGAATTTGGTTTTTAAGTGATAAAGAAGACAAAATTATTCAAATACAACGAAATCGTTTTCTTCATAACTGGAGAAAGGTGAATCAAGACGATCAATATCCAAGATTTGACAAGGTTTTTCAGATTTTCAAACAGCAGCTATCTACATTTAAAGAGTTTCTCTCAAAAGAGAATCTAGGTGAAATTCAGCCACTGCAATATGAAATTGTATATGTGAATATTATTTCAACAGACATAGGCAATCAAAAATTAGCTGAAATAGGTCGGGTCTTTCCTGATATTGTATGGCGAAATAATCAAGATAGATTTCTGATAGAGCCAGAATCAATTAACTGGAATACAACTTTTTTATTACCTGAGAACAAGGGCAGGATTCATATAAATATCAGAACTTTAAAACAGATTGATAATCAAGAGCAAAAGTTTTTGATGGATATAACTGTTCGTGGTATTGATCCTAATCAAAGCTCACTTGAGGGATTGTCAGACTGGTTTAATCTTGCTCACAATTGGGTGATTCAAAGTTTTACTGATTTAACCAGTTTAGAGATGCAAAACTCAGTATGGGGTAAAAAAAATGATAACTAATCTAATAAATAGCGCTGCCGCTTCAATTACTGAGCGCCCAATACAAAGTCCAATTGAATCTCCTAGCATTTGGCATGATTCGTTACAGAGACCTAATGCTAAAAAAAACTATAGACAAAACAATATTCATGTGATTTCAGCTTCAACTATTCCAGAGGTTGATTATAAAAATACTAATGTGGATACCCCTACTACTTATATAGAAAATACAGAAGTCGCATTAAATCTAAGAGATAGGTTTTTGACCGATTTCCCAGAACTCAATCTTGCCGCTGTTAGACTACAGAAGCTAGAAAAAAAAATTGACTCAAAGACTCTTCATACAACTTTTGGCTTACTCTCAAAGTTGTTTAATCTATCAAAAAAAAATAACTTATGGTGGAGTCTTCCCCTAATCAATGTTGATCCAGACTCGAAAGTCATACTTGAGTGGTGGCACGGGGAAAAAAAGTTGGATTTTGATATATCAGGCTCAAATATCGAATACATAAAGGTTTGGGGCGCTGATATTGATCGTGAAATGGAAGATGGGTTTACTACTATGAATGAAAATATCCTAAGTAGCCTGTGGATGTGGATAGCCAATTAACCCCCGAAACAGGATGTGAGCTTGAAATATCTCTTGTAGGCGACGAAGAATTGCTGTATAGGAGAGTAGCTGCTCATGGCAATGGTGAAACTCAATACTACACAAGATCTCCTGAAGGAAAAATAAATTTTAGTAAAATGACATTTAGCGATCGCGGACTTAAACCATCTGTTGATAGGGCTTGTATACATGAGTACACTCCAAGTCGAACCCAGCTAGAAAAAACTGATGGAATAATCGGGTTAATTGCTGGGAATATCAGAGCCGTAGACGATTTGAGTAGTGGCGATAGTAAGGGAAAAATTACAACTTCGTACAAGATTGATGTAATTCATCGTCCGAAGTCAGATAATAAGGCTCATGCCCGAATAGAACCCTCACCAGAGTATTCAAGTGATAAAGTTTTTAAGAGATTGCAGCAGAAATTAGCACGTTTAGCTGATGAACGCCTTGTATCGCATGGATGGGAAATTAAGCCTGATGGATTCGACTAAAAAAAGATTAGGTAAACACTTTGGGATTGCAACATTTAGGATTTATTTAGATTTTTCGTTTTGCTCCGTCGCTAACTTCTTTTCAGCGCGTTGCTGCTTCCAAGCTTCTTTTAAATAGCCAAAGTTACGGCGAAACTCTTCGCCGCCCCACCAAGTGCCCACTCGGTTTTCTTCCCAGGAAGCGGATAGCGCACCGTAACTAAGTCCTAATACACCTAAGCCAAAGAAAAGCATGCTCAAGAGAACAACGGCTACATTGGGTAAATCTGCCCAATGCTTAATTACAACAATGTAACTGACAATAAAAATTGCAATTCCTAAAAACGTAGGGATACCACAAAAGAGAGCAACGCGGCGTGCAATCCGTTTGTTGACCTCTTGTGGAATACCTAAAGAATCCTTCTTAGAGGTATTTTGAGTTTTACCTTTGGTATTAGAGGCATTCTGAGCCTGAGGCACAGACGGAGAAGTAGCTTGACGTTCGGGCGCAGCACTTACAGGAGGCTTTTTTTCCTCCTTTTTCTTTTTAGCTCGGTTGCCCGGCTCAAAGGGAATGCGCTCTTCTGTCGGTTTAGCCACTTAGCCTCTTACCCCTAGCCTTTGAATGAGTGCCTTGTAGTGATCGCGATTTTCGTTGCGGATGTAGGCAAGAAGACGCTTACGTTGTCCAATCAGCTTTAATAAGCTGCGACGAGACGAAAAGTCTTTTGAGTGAATTTTGAGATGGGTGCTCAATTGGTTGATCCTTTCGGTCAACATTGCCACCTGAACATCGGATGAACCCGTATCAGTAGGGTGTTTTTGGTATGCAGCGAAAATTTCCTGCTTGCGCTCTTGCAACAGTGCCATAGTGCAAATTTCTAATTATTTCTAAGATCGGAGTTTGGATATACTAGCGTATCACATTGATAGATGCCAGTGACGAATGCTTTACAGTTTTACCTGATATTTTCAAGCCATTGCAAGGTGCGATCGCGTAAAACCTCCTTGTCGCCCTCGGTTACAGTGAGAAATCTGCCCTTGGGGATCGCAAGAATGCAGACAACAAAAATATAAAACCTAACGTTTTAAGTTAGGTTTCAAGGCAATGGGGGATTTTATAGAGAGTGCGATCGCAAAAAATTGCTTTTAATAAAAGCGATGGGCGTTTAACTCAAGTCTAGTGAGCCGAGCCGTTGCCGTGATATTTGTCTGTGTCATAAAAGCCATTACGCGTGCCAAAAAAGAGACAGCTAACGATGAAAGCACCTGTTAGGACGACGAGTATTAGCTTAAAGTCGAGAAGAGATTCCATAAAGTTACACGGCTACTTGAATAGGGTTTAACTTTACATATCCTAGCCTAAGCTTGGAATACCAATTTGTTTCATTACGAACCTTTCAGAATTAAGGAATGCAAAATGAGACATGACCTGAAGGATTTGGGTCAGATTTAGAGTCTTTAGAGTCTATAGATGACTTCGTCACAAGCTGCTGCGATCGAGATCGCAGGAAATATGCAGATCGATCGCAAAGTCTTTATGAAACAAAGGCGATAGTAGAGAGGTGAAATCTTGGTGTGAAGTTGCTATGGACTGTCGATTCTGCAAAAATTACGATTCTAGAGGTAGGGATGGCGGATACTGCAACTTGTTGTCAGCCCCAGTTGAGGGAAAATGGGCTGCTTGCAGACTCTACTCAGCCAAATTCGCTGACAAACCTTTGACAGCCAGTGGGAAACTTACGACAAATTCGATTTTAGCGCGAGCGTGACAAAAAAATTTCGATCGCTCCCCGAACTAGAGCTAAACTGCGCGATCGCTATAAACCATTGCCAATCAGAATAAATGGCGACCAGTAGTAAGGATGAGAGAACTGCTTGCCGCGAATCAAGTCGATCTGAGCTTGTCTGAGTGCGGCTGCCTTGCTGCGATCGCCTTGCTTGACATAGCCATAAAACGCTTGCATCAGACTTTGCGTACCCGCATCGCTAACACTCCAAAGCGAAGCGATCGCTGACTTTGCCCCTGCCTTCTGAATTTGATAACCAAAACCTAAGATTTCTACCCCACTGCCTGATTTAACCACTGCGGTCTCGCAAGCACTCAACACGATCAGCTCGATGTTGGGCATTTTTAGCTCCGAAATCTCCCTGAGACGAAGGATGTCCCCATTGCCAAAGAGAATAAAAGAATTATCGGGGTCGCCCGATTTAAATTCGGCATGGGTAGCAAGATGGAGGATGTTGTAATTGGGTAGTTGACCTTCGGTAGCTTGACGGCTGAAGTTATTTTCGATTAAAGCCTCGGAATTTTCGATCAGTTTGCCAATCTCAGAAACTTCTACAAGGCTTGCAGGTAAGGCATTTTGTCCAAATAGCTTTTCACCTTTTTTGCCACCAAAGGCTCCTGCGAGAACACTGGGTTGTTTGCTGGTCTTAGGTGTAAAGTCGGTGAGAATATAGGCGATCAGGTTATTGACGGCATAGTTTTCAATTAGGAACTGTTTGCCATCGTAGAGCGCAGTGAGGGGAACATAGCGCAACTTCCCATCAGGAGCATAGAAAATGGTGGTAGTTTTGGCAGTCTTGAGGTCATCTTCGACAGGCTTAATCAGAATGTCGTAGAGTTTTTTCGCAGGTTCGCGAAATCCATCATCACTGGGGTCTTTCCGTCCTTGGACAAGGTTATTTTTAAATTCAGTAATGAGCTTTTCCAGCTCGTCTTTTTTGATGGGAACGGAACGATGGATGGCGGGAGTATTAGCAGCAAAGAGAATAATTTCGACGCGATCGCTGAGGATGAGGGGATAGAGAAGAGCAGTGCCTTGAGGGAGTTGTTGCAAATAGTTGGGTGGCTTGTCGATTTCTGATTTTGGTAATTGTTGAATCTGGTTGGCAAGTTTTTGATTGAGTTCGGGGATTTGTTCGTAGCTAATCGCTGATAGCTGACTGCTCATCGCCTTCTCTGGCTCTAAAAGCCTGATGCCTTGAGATGTGCGATCGTTCCCTTTAATATTTTTGAGATAGTCTTCAAGTTCTTGGACTTTGAGTAAGTCGAGAACTTGAAGCGCTTCGATGACTCTTCCTTGTTTGAGCAATAATCCTGCGAGAATTATGTAGCCTGTAGAGATGGTTTCTAGATATGATTTTTGCTCTTCTTTATTGAGTCCGAGAAGCTCTTTGCGAATAGATTCGCGCAAGTTAACAGATTGTTTGTAGTAAATAATGGCAAGTTCGGGCTGATTTCGTTCGACAAATAAAAAGCCCAGATTATTGAGTGTAATACCTGCACCATCACGATCGCCAATTTGCCTAGCTATCTCTAAGGACTGTAGGAAGTGCTCTATCGCTTTCTGATACAACCCTAGCCCTTGGTAAGCAAGACCAAGACCAGAGAGCGCTTTTCCTGCTCCGTCGCGATTTCCGATTTGGTTAAAGATTGCAACAGATTGCTGATAGTACTCTATAGCTTTTTGATGATTCCCAAGTTTGTGATATGAGTTGCCTAGACCACCAAGCGATAGACCTTCTCCATTGCGATCGCCAACCTGTTTAAAGATTGATAAGGATTGTTGATAGTAATCTATACCTTTTTGATAATCCCTAAGATTGTTGTAGCTAAGACCCAACGCAATCAGAGAAGCTGCTTCTTCAGTGCGATCGCCGACCTGCCTAGCGATCGCTAAGGATTGCTGATAGAAATCAATTGCTTTTTGATACTGACCAATTCTGTCATAGACAAGACCGAGATTATTGAGCGACTTTCCTTCAGCTTTGAGGTCACCAATTTGCTTAAAGATTCCTATGGCTTGTTGGTAGTAGTCCACAGCCTTCTTATATTCTCCAAGCTGGGAATAGACAGTGCCCAAGTTGCCGAGTACCGAGGCTTCCCCATTGCGATCGCCAATCTGCTTAAAGATTCCTATGGCTTGTTGGTAGTAATCTATTGTCTTCTGATATTGTCCTAGTCTGTTATATGCATCACCCAATCCATTCAGAGAAGTTCCTTCTCTACTGCGATCGGCAATTTGTCTAGCAACCTCTAAACTATTCTGAAATGAATCTATCGCTTTCTGGTATTGTCCAAGACTCATGAATGCAATGCCAAGACTAATCCATGCATCTCCTGCAATATTACGATCACCGATTTGCTTGGCAATCTCTAGGGCTTGTTGGTAGTAATCTATCGCCTTTTGATGTTCGCCTAAACTGTTGGATATAAAACCAAGACTCATCAATACGCCCTTTTCACTATTGCGATCGCCGATTTGCTTAGCGATGGTTAAGTATTGCTGATAGGATTCGAGCGCTTTTTGATATTGTCTTAACCCGCTATAGGCAATGCCAAGCCCTGTGAGTGAATATCCTTCACCCTTGATATTCTTAATTTGCTTAAATATTGAGAAGGATTGCTGATAAGATTCAAGCGCTTTTTGGTACTGTCCTAAGCTGTTGTACGTGTAGCCTAAACCGATAAGCGCGTAACCTTTCCCATATTGATTATTAATATCTTGATAAATCTCTAACGCAGTTTGATACGACTGAATTGCTGCGCGATATTGCTTCGCGGAAAGTTGTTGATTTCCCATCTCGATCGCACGATCGGCTAGGGCTTTGCGATCTTGCAACATTTGAGATTGGGCAGTCGCAAGGGGTAAATCAAGTGGTAAGAAGCTTGCAAAAACGGTTGCTACAACAAATGCCAGCGAGCAGATCCGTAAGGTCATAACATCATCTTTGAGGTTGTCTCACAATTGTACAGTTCCCCTAAAGACATAAAACAAAAATGATTTTTGTAGGGGTGAAGCATTCCCACAGATATTTACGCATTTCACCAAGATCGTCTAATGGAAATGCTTTGCAAAAAAAACACAACATAGGAAAGAGGGATTTGCATTGGCAGCTTGAGGTTTTGGTGATGGGTTTAGAAATGGTGATGCCAATGCAAATCCCCTACAGATGATTGGCGATCGCAAAAATGGTGACAAATCATTTGGAATTTGATGCGATCGCGCTGAATTTATCTGTGGTGATATCTGCACAGGTTGGGATGAATTCTAAAAATCTAGCGATCGCGCTGAAAGCACAAAAAATCTTACAGGTTAGGCATTTTGCCCAACCAGACAGCTACGCTTCGAGCGCTACTTTAGGCGCTAGGAGTATTAGGAGGAATGCGGTTATTTTCGTAGGCAAATCTGACAATTTGAGAGCGGTTTTCTAGGTTTAATTTCGTCATAATGCTACTCAAATGGGTCTGCACAGTACGAGGGCTAATTTGCAACCGTTTGCCAATTTCTTTGTTGGTAAAACCCTGTACGACCTGCCAGAAAACCCTACTTTCTGAGGGGGTTAAACCAGAGCTAGTCACGGGTGCAGTAGGTTGATAAAACAGCCGCAAATTATCTGGAACGGCACGATGATGCTCGCGCTTATGGGGTGAATAAAAGTCCATTTCTGTCTTGCCAATCATCAGGCGATCGCCGTTTTTTAGCAAGATCGGTAGCGTTACTCGCTGACCTCTTACAAACGAACCATTCTGGCTACCCAAATCGACTAAATAAAAGCTGCCTTGATCTTGGTGGGAGTTTCGGTTTCTCAGATCGCCTCTGACTAACGGATCGATCGCATCACTATTTTTAGATGAGCCAACAATCTGTAAAGTCGCATGATTGCGAGATACCCATTTATCCGTTAACACAATCGAGTTGTTATAATCCCTGCCAATTGTCCAAAAATCAACATTGGTTAAAGGGATCATCTGTTGCCCATCTACAGCATGGATAATGAGATGGGGGAATGGGTGTAAAAGGGCTACTGAACTATCAGACAATTTTCTAGTTTGCATCTCAACTATGTGTCAATATAACCTAACTATATTGTCGGACGTTTAAGCAGATTTGGGGTTCCAAATCAAGGATTCAGGTTTTTTCCTGATTTTATCTGTCATTTGACTATCGTTTTGTAGCGATTCGGTAAAGTAAATATTTACAAAAGTTATGATCTGGATTGTTATTACGATAAATTTATTATTAAGTGCGGGATTGCTTTGGGCAACGCGACAAATTTGGTTACTGCGATCTGCTTTTATTGCCACGGTAAGAAAAGTAGATGGCTGGGAAGCTGCTTGTCACAAAGGCTTGTCTGTATCACCTCCTGCAATTATGACTGGGCAAAAAGGAGCTACGGCAGCTAAGCAAAAATATCAAGCTCTCGTGGCGCAGCTACAGAAAGTAGAGATGGTTTTGTTTGCTTTTAGTCGTTTCCAAACAACGGTAAAGGGATTGTGGAGCCGACCTCGAAAATCCCGCATATCAAGAAGGAATGAACAATATGGCAAACGGCGCAGGTAAATTTTTAGGTGGTTTGTTGATTGGTGGCACCATTGGGGCAGCCGTAGGGTTATTGTTTGCACCCCGTTCGGGCAAAGAAACGCGGCAAATACTCCGCAAATCAGCAGACGATCTACCCAAGATTGCCGAAGAAATTGGTTCTAATGTACAGTACCAAGCAGATCGGTTTACGGAAACCGCACAACGCACGATCGATGATGCCATGCAACGATTGCAAGAAGCGATCGCCGTAGGACAGGAAGCCAGTACCAAACTGCGCCAAGAACTTGATTATTCCGTCAGCCCTGCTCAA
The DNA here is from genome assembly GCF_036349135.1 of Tumidithrix elongata BACA0141. Lineage (NCBI taxonomy): Bacteria > Bacillati > Cyanobacteriota > Cyanophyceae > Pseudanabaenales > Pseudanabaenaceae > Tumidithrix > Tumidithrix elongata. The sequence goes on along the minus strand of NZ_JAZBJZ010000002.1, from coordinate 31,233 downwards.
CCCAATTTGAGAGATGCGACACAGGAAGATGAAGATTAAAAGTTTTCCCACTGACCATTGACCCAAAACCCTATGGCAGAGCCAATATTCTGGTTAGCATTATCATTTTTGCTGGTGGCAGTTTGCCTCACAGCCCTACTTTTGACAGCGATCCCTGCATTTCAGGAACTGGCAAGGGCAGGACGGAGTGTGGCGAGATTAGCAGAGACGCTATCACGGGAGCTACCACCCACCCTCGAAGCCATTCGCTTGACTGGCTTAGAGATCAGCGAACTCAGTGACGAACTCAATCAAGGGGCAAAAAGTGCTGGAGAAGCGGTTAAACAGGTCAATGACAGCATTAAAGGTGTGAAAAAGGGTGCTGTTAATGTGACGGTCGCAACGAAAAGTGCGTTTGCGGGGTTTAAAGCAGGTTGGAAATCGTTTAGCAGACCCAAGCGATCGCCTCGTCGAAATGCACCGACCTCTGAGGATGCCAATCGCATCAAGCAGTTACCCCCCGCGCCCCAAGCACCCGCAACCCCAGAAATTACGAACGCGCGTCGTCCAGATCCTTTAGAAATTTCGGAGGATATTGCATCAGACCCGAAGCGATCGATCGATCCCCCAATTGCCCCACCCAGCGCTGAGAATGGTGCGGATCGAGGGAATACTTGAAAAAGTTAATCAGTTAACCAATCAAATAGTTGTTTGACCGTGAGTTCGATCGCTTTGGCAAAGGCAGGGACTGGTAGTACTATTTCTGGTCGATCAAAAAATCGTGGAGTCTGGTTCGGCTGATAGGTAAAGATACAGGATTCCTCAGAATCGATCATCCAGCCCATCTCTGTACCATGCTCTAGGCAATGAAGAATATTTTGAGTGACCTTAGTTTGGCTTTGGTCTGGAGACAGAATTTCGATTGTCCAGTCTGGATGCAAGTCAAATCGATTGGCTACACGACCATTTGGCTGTCTAGGAATATGTTCCCAGCGAAAGACTGAAATGTCTGGGACAAGCGATCGCCCCCCAAAAGTACATCGAAGTTCGGGATAGGCATGGGCAATTTTTGATGGACTAAGAGCATTATCTATATCTCGCGTCAAAACCCGTTGTAGCGTACTATGCTCACCTTGAGGCATCGGCTTTTGGATGATTTGACCATCTATGTATTCACTAGCAGGCTTTGTTTCGGGGCATCGAAGGAAGTCTTCTAGGGGGATGATTCGAGAAGGGGTCTGAATCATAGGACTTTGTCTAAGCAAGTTTATGGCTTATCGCTGTATAGCCTAATTATGACTGGAAAAGATAAGGATTAGGAATTTTGCTTGTTGGAAATCTCCCGATCGCCCATACTTTGGGTGACTTCGACATAGATATGTTCTAGGCTGACGGGCTGACGCACGATTGAATCCAGAGGAATGCCATCAAAGCAGTTGATAATTTCCTTGAGTTCCACGGTCTTAGGCATCCAAAAGGCAAGGTCTCGACCATAGCGACGGTGAGAAAATCCAAGTTCGTTGCCCCTTGCGATCGCGAGGTCTTCAACTGGCGTACAGATCGTGACCACTTCCTTAGCTGGAACCCACTGGCGCAGTGATTCCATGCTGCCTTCAGCCAAGAGTTTTCCCTGTTTGATAATGCCAATGCGCTGGCAGAGGCGTTCTGCCTCGTCTAGCATGTGGGTAGTCAGCAGTACCGAGATCTCCTGTCGGCTAAGGTTGCGAATTAATTCCCAGACTTCATAGCGGGTTTCAATATCGAGCCCTGTAGTGGGCTCATCTAGCACCACCAACTGGGGTTGATGGACGAGAGCGATCGCCACACTCAAGCGTCGTTGCATGCCACCACTGAGGTTTTCGGCTAGGCTTTTGGCACGATCTAACAGTCCCACCGACTTTAAGCAGGTTTGGATACTCTCTTTACATTTCTCGCCCCTCAGTCCGTAAATCTGGGCAAAAAAGTAGAGATTTTCCTCACAGGTGAGGCTGCCATAAAACAAATTTTCTTGGGGAGCCACGCCGATCGCGGCACGAGTGGCAAGAGAAACGGGGCGGTTATCTAACTTGACCGTACCGCTATCCGCGTTTAACAGTCCGCACAGAATATTGATCGTTGTGGTTTTGCCTGCGCCATTGGGTCCCAGCAAACCATAAACTTCACCGCGCTTGAGATGGAAGCTGAGGTCTTGCAGAACCTGTTTTTTGCCATAGGACTTACTCAGTTTGTCAACTTGTAGCACAGGCTTTATAGTCTCCTTTCGCCCATGAGCATACGTTGATAAGATAACCACCCCAAAACCACCATTGCCACAGCAAAGACGCTCAAAAAGGCATAATGGTTGGCGATCGCTTCTAACCCATCTCCATTGACAACGACCCCATATAGGGCTTCATTCATGTGATAGATCGGGTTAAACTCAGCAATGCGCAGTAGGATGTCAGGAAAAACAGATACTGGGAAAAACGAACCACCCAAAATCAACAGGGGCACGCCAAAGGCGGCGACGAGGGAGTTGACATCTTCGGTACGTCGCGCAAATTGCGTCCCCAACAAAAATCCCAATCCGACGTAGGCAAAAATCCCCAATAAAATAATGCTGCCTGCCAATAGGATCGAGCCTTTGATCCATGCACCTTGAGAAACAACGATTGTAAAAACCAATAAGACCTGTCCTAGGGCGATCGCCCCATGGGCGACAAAAATTCCGAGAAAATAAGAAATCCCGCTTAAAGGCGACAAAAATAAGCGTTTGAGCGTGCGTTGTTCGCGCTCCGAGACCACAGTTGCCACGGCTCCCCCCAAGCAGCTAAAGAAAAGTGCCGATCCCATCAGGGTAGGTGGTGCTGCCTGCTCTATGCCTTGCGCGATCGGAAACTTGCCGCGTTCTGCCAAAATCAACCCATTAATCACCAAAATTGAAATGGGAAAAACCACCCAAAATACTAGACTGCGCTTGCGCCGCCATAACTCCAGCAAGATGCGCTGCGCTACGGCATGCGTTTCATACCAATATTTCATCACGGATAATCACTGCTTAGCCTAGATTCAGAAACCTGCATTGGAGAACAAAAACATACTAAGTATATATCCTAGCCACTTTTCGGACTGACAGGATTCGCACACAAAGCCTGGGGGATCTATTCCTATACGTTCCTAACCTTGCAAAATGGTTAGATCGTCATCGCTGGGTAATTGGGAGGCAAACAAGGTCGATTCAATCTTTTCTCGTACCGTTGGATCTATGTAGGGACAGGCATTGAGGCAATCAGCCAAAAGTTTATTGGCATCATGATACTGACGCAGCAGGGCGAATTGTTCCTCACTAAATTCCCAATCTTGTATGCCCTTACGATGCTGAATGATGACTTCCCGTAACTGTTTTGACCACTCTAACCCTTTGTTCTGCCACCACCTAGCAAATTTTTCGCGATCGCGTCCGAGATCTGGCAGTCTTTGGCGAAGTTGAGCCAGCGCTTTACCAAGGTTCGGATCTAGCGCTGAGGCAAGCTGTAAAATCGGGTAACTGACAAAATAGAGCGCAAGATCGAGATTGAGCGCGAGGGTAACGGCTCGATCGATATCTACCCCAGTCTCTGTGGTTTGCATTTCACCATCCTTACCCATCGATCGCATCTGTGCGCGTTCCAAAGAGCGAGAATGAGCAATATCAAGGGCGCGCGCCCGATCGAGCGTGCGGGTTTTCTCTAGATCGAAATCTAGATAAAAGGCTTTGACTGCAACTGGCTTAAAGGGAGACTTGAGATAAAGTACTTGCTGGCTTACCCAAGCCAAAAATCGCTGAATTTTTTGCTCGTTGGCAACCAAGGACTCGGCATAGTTTTGAATCGTTCGGATGAGTTCTTCTGGAGTTTTTGCCATACTGACTACGATCGCGATCGCATCATGCCAACGGCGATCGCCTAAATGTTGCCACAAGTATTTGATCGCGACAGGATTTTTACTGGTAGCTATTTTGTGAGCGACTAACGAGGCTTGTAAAGCCCGATCGGAAAAAGCAAAGATGCCTTTTGCTGGTTCTACAATCAGCCCATGCTGAATTTTGAGTATTTCGATCCAGTCACTGCGCTCGATCGCTTGATTTAGATTGCCTTTCCGCTTGAACGTTTGAATTTCTTGTTCTAGCTGGGCGCGATCCCACAAATACCCATGGCGATCTAACGCCGCGATCGCCAAATGTCCTAGCAGCTCTTTTTTTTCACTTAGTTGGGGAGAGCCATCAGGAATATCGAGTTTGGCCGCTTGCCAATCTTGCAGCAAAAGATCTAAAACTTCACGGTAGAAACCAAATTCATTCAATTGTGTCGCTTGCTGAAACGCTAAACAAATTTGCGAAAGGACAAGAGGACTACTCGCTAGTTCTTTGAGAAGCGGTTTTTGATCGATAAATTGGGTAAATTGATCGAATTTATTTGGGCTTTGATTTTGACTGCGATCAGAATTTTTACTGGAGCTTGGCGTGCTACTCACTTGAAACCATTTCGTCGTAAATCTGTAAACTTGCAAAACATCAAAGTCAGCTAGTTCAAATGTGGTGAATTGTTCGAGTAGGTGAGTGTAGTTAGAACTACGAGAAGCGATCGCCCACTGATGCTGAGGAAAGCGATCGGCAAGTTGGTTAATTTGTCCTATGACGCTGCGTCTTGTGAGATTGCTGACATCGTCCAATTCGTCACACAGCAGAAATAATTTGCCATGGCGCAGCAAGTGTTCGCTCAGTTGCCTATCTTCTACGCCATAGTTAGCCAATTGTTGGGCGATATATTGGGCTAGACTCACTGGTTGTCCGGTAAATTCCGAATTCGCAAACTCCCTCGTAAATTCTCGAAGCGATAGAAAAATTGGCACGAGATCGGGACAAAAATCGCCAGCACTGCAAGCCAAAGCCAAATATTTGAGTAAGACGGTTTTACCTGCTCCCAACCTGCCTAAAATTGCGAGTTTAGGATGCTTTTGAACGATTTCTAGGGCGGGTGTTGTTGGTATTTGCCGTCGCCAGCCCTCAAAACTGCCCGAACTTTCATCTTTGAGCAACTCATCAATACTCAGTCGTCTTTGACTGGGGATCTGGACAAAGAATTTTGGGACTGTATAAATATCTCGGAGTTTCAGCGGTTCGGCCATCCCCAGCACGCGCAAGCGATCGCATTGCCTCTGAATGGATTCGCAGATACTTTGTCGCACCTCTTGGACAATCTGCTCAGAACTGAGCTTTGTAACGCTTTGAGGATTGACTTGAAGATTTGTAGAGGGACTTACCGATGGGGATGGTTGGGGAGCATGATTGGGCGATCGCAAATTGACCCCTAATCTCTGACATACACTTAAAAAAGTATGCGAATCGACGGATTCACCACGAAAAAATTTTTCTACCAATTCAGCCGAGAGCCCCATCTCTTCTGCTAGCTTGAGAGGGGTATAGCCTTTTTGTTTGAGTACTGTACTGGCGATGTTAAGAATTTCGGAAGGGGCACGCAGCGATCGCTCTATCGTCATAGTCAACTTTGCATAGGGTAAACAAGAAATCTAACCAATTGTCACTTAGCGACCTACTATCGCTATCCTAAATCATCTGAGATGTTCTTGTAGTGTCAATGGTTGGCTTCAACGGCGGAATGGAGACTTTTGGAAACTGCCAGATTCTCAAATCAATTGTGAATTAACGCCTGTAGACTGCCAAAATACATAATGCGCATAAGTGACCATAATTGAAACAATATTGAAACAATGTTGAGTCTCGAACAGAAATTAACCCTAGCAGTTGATGTGGGTGGCAGTGGTATCAAAGCGATCGTCTTAGATGAAAATGGCGTGCCTACAACCAGTCGGGTACGCCTAGAAACCCCCAAACCTGCGAAGCCTGAAGCCGTGATTGCCGTAATTGTGCAGCTAGCTACATTGCAAGGCGAATTCGATCGCGTGTCCGTAGGCTTCCCCGGTGTCGTACATGAGGGTGTCACAAAGGGTGCAATCAATCTCGATCCAGACTGGGACAATTTTGACTTAAAAACGGCTCTAACCGAAAAGCTCGGTAAACCCATACGCATTGCCAATGATGCCGACGTTCAAGGGTTAGGTGCGATTCGTGGCAAAGGAGTAGAACTGGTTGTGACCTTGGGGACGGGCTTTGGCTCGTCAATCTTTGTGGACGGTAAGTTATTACCCAATTTAGAAATGGGGCAGCATCCTTTTCGAGGCAGCGATACCTACGAGCAGCGATTGGGACAGGCAGCCCTAGATAAAGTCGGCGAAAAAACTTGGAATCGTCGATTAGCCAAAGCGATCGCTTCTCTCTACCATCTGTTCAACTACGACTATCTCTATATTGGTGGCGGTAATGCTAAAAAAATTACGATCAAGCTACCTGAGAATGTCAAGATTGTGTCGAATAAATTGGGTCTATTAGGTGGAATTGCCCTTTGGAAAGACTAGCAATTTTTGAAGTAATCGGTTATTGGTTATCGGTATCCTGACTGACAACTGAACAACTGAACAACTGACAACGGAAAAACTATAAATTTCAATCTAAGCTTTCACGTAATTTGGCCAGCCGTGCCTTAGTCTCGAGATCGATGCGATTTCCTAGCAGCTTTTTGGTGTCTTGGGCTTGGGCTTTTTGACGATGCTTCACCGATTTGAAGGTAATTTCTACTTCTTGCTGCAAAGCTAGCGCAGACATCCACTCAGCGCCAAAACCTACAGCGGTTAATTGTTGGGCGCGATCGGATGTCACCACAATAATGCGTTTTAGGTGACGCATCGGATCGCGATAAAACTGTCCGCAGACCTTCTCAATATAGGTATCAGCGGTCTGCTTGTGCTCGGTATAGTAAAGCTTTAGATGCTTGGTCAGTTTCTCTGTTTTTCCCGGCGTCTCAAGGTTATAAGCATCAAATACCAAAGTTGTTTTGTAACCATGATAAGCACTAAAGTTAATCATGGTCTCGATCAGTTCAGAGCGGGCTGACTCAAAGCCTATAGCATCGCGCATAGCTTGTAGTCGTTGCCAAACTCCGATAACGTTGTAGCCGTCAACCAACATGACTGGCGGGTAATGAGGAGGCATAGGAACAAGCTGGAAGTGGCTGCTCCTATTGTGACATCGATCGCGATGTCATGAGACAGCAACTCCTAGTACTTCAACAGCACTTGTTCGCCGAACTTAGGCAGACTCTGATTTTGGTAACACCGAGGGATGCGGAATAATCTCAGCCGTAGAGAGCTTTTCGACCATTTCGCGGGTGATCACACAACGGCTGACATCCTTACGAGAGGGCACCTCATACATGACGTCTAGCATTAACTGCTCGACGATGCCTCTCAAAGCTCTGGCTCCGGTTTTGCGTCGGTAGGCTTCCTTAGCGATCGCGACGATCGCATCGGCATGAAATTCTAGCTGGACATTATCCATGCGTAGCAACTTTTGATATTGCTTGACGAGCGCACTACGAGGTTCTGTGAGAATAGACGTTAACGCACCTTCATCGAGGGGATCGACAACAGCAGTTACAGGAATGCGCCCAATAAACTCTGGAATCATGCCAAACCTAACAATGTCTTCGGGCTGGACGTGTTTGAGAATATCTGCCGTGCGCTTTTCCTTAGGCAGGGTTTCCCCTTGCTGAATGAAGCCCATTGACTTTTTACCAATGCGCTGTTCTACTGCTTTGTCTAGACCAACAAAAGCCCCACCACAGATAAACAGAATATTTTTGGTGTCAATTTGAATGCAATCTTGATAGGGATGCTTGCGTCCTCCCTGCGGTGGCACATTGGCGATCGTGCCTTCTAGCATTTTTAGCAACGCTTGTTGTACGCCTTCACCCGAAACATCGCGGGTTATAGAAGTATTTTCACTTTTGCGCGCGATCTTATCGATTTCGTCAATGTAGATAATGCCCCGTTGAGCTTCCTCTACATCCAAGTCTGCTACTTGCAGCAAGCGCAAAAGAATATTCTCGACATCTTCGCCAACATAACCAGCTTCCGTAAGTGTGGTAGCATCAGCGACGGCAAAGGGGACATCTAGCATCTCAGCTAGGGTCTGTGCCAACAGCGTTTTTCCGCATCCAGTTGGCCCGATCAATAAAATGTTCGACTTTTGCAGTTCTACGCCGTCTTCATTACTAGGTTTGCCTGAAGATTGTAAAAAGCTGAGCCGCTTGTAATGGTTATAGACTGCCACCGATAAAACCTTTTTGGCTTCATCTTGACCAATGACATTCTCATCTAAGTAGCGCTTAATGTCGCGGGGCTTAGGAATTTGGCTGAGATTGAGGGGTGCTGTCGTTTTGGTTTTGCGCTTTTCGGGGGCTGATTCCTTACGTTGCGGGGCTTGGGGCGAGGTGCCATTAAATAGCTCCTCATCCAAAATCTCATTACAGAGGTCTACACACTCATCACAGATATACACACCAGGTCCTGCAATGAGCTTGCGTACCTGCTCCTGCGATTTACCACAGAACGAACATTTGAGATGGGAGTCATATTTACTGGGCATATTAGCTATCTCACTATGGCTATGCTAGGGATAGGGCTGGTTGGGGCACGGTCGGCTTACTTAAAACTTGGTCTATTAGACCATACTGTTGCGCTTCTAGGGGAGACATAAAGAAATCTCGCTCTGTATCTTGCTCAATCCGTTCTAAGGGCTGACCTGTATGTTCTGCCATCAGGGCATTTAGCGTGCGCTTGTGGTACAGAATTTCTTTAGCTTGAATCTCAATGTCCACTGCCTGTCCTCTCGCTCCGCCCAAGGGTTGGTGGATCATGATTCGAGCATTGGGTAGAGACATGCGCTTGCCCTTTGTACCAGCGGATAATAAAAATGCACCCATACTAGCAGCGATACCCATACAGATCGTACTGACGTCGGGTCTCACATGCTTGATGGTGTCATAGATTGCCATCCCTGCTGTTACCGAGCCGCCAGGGGAGTTGATATAGAGGTAAATATCACGCTCGGCATCTTCGGCTTCTAAAAACAGCAGTTGAGACATGATCACATTGGCAACGGAGTCATCCACTTGGCTACCAAGAAAAACGATGCGCTCGCGCAGTAGGCGTGAAAAGATATCAAAAGCCCTTTCGCCCCTGCCTGATTGTTCGATCACCATAGGAACGACTTCATTGGTGGTCAAACTTGCAAGCGAACCATGGGGGGATATTGAACCGATCGCGTTAGTCAGTTTCGACGGATTCATTTGTGAGACTAAATGTGGCGCTATGTATTGGGATTGGAACATAATTTCACGCTATCTATGCAGAAAAGCTGAGTTTTAACCTTTGAGTGTTGTGTTTGGGCTTGACTTTGGCGTAGCAATTTTGGAGCTATTATGACTCAAAATATCTAAACTTAAATCAAGCCATTCAACCGAACCCGATCTTGGTGTAATTTACAATCTAAACTTACTCATTTGTAGCATTTTTTGCAGCTTGCTTATCTGCCTTGGCTTTGCCTTTCCCTTTGGGAGTACTTGGCGTAGACACGGGCTCAACACTCTCAGTCGTTGCACTCTCGGAATCTACGGTTTCAGAAGCCACATCGATTACTGCATCGCCGCTAGTTGCCTCTGAACCTGCTTCAAGGCTGGTTTCGGCATCTGAACTTGGCTCTACTTCAGCAGGTTTTAGGGAACCTTCTGGGACAAGCTCAATCGTGGCTTTTTCAATCAACCACGCTAAAACTTTTTCTGTAACCAGTTCGTCTTCTACGACTTCTCTTAGTCTAACAGGATCGACATTGTTGTCTTGAACCGATTGCTTGATTTCCTCTGCGCGTGCGGCGATCGCATCTTCAGGAACGGTGACGCTCTCTAGTTTTGCGACTTCAGCCAAAGCAAGGGTACGTTTTAGGCGCACGATCGCTTCGGGTTCGTTGATCCGTCGCATCTCTTTCACCAATTCTGGCGTAAACAATTGCTTGGCATATTTTGGATCGATCTGCCTTTGGAGATACATTGCCTGTTGTTGCACCAAGAAATTAACTTCTTGCTTGATCAAGCTTGCGGGTAAGTCCACTTCCAGTTCAGCCACCAGGGCCTGCAAAATTGCATTTTCCTTGTTTGCCTTGGTTTTTTCTTCGGCTTCATCGACAATGCGCTTTTCTAAAAATTCGCGCAACTCAGCGATCGTTTCCTTTTCACTGATGGACTGGGCAAATTCATCATCTAATGCAGGCAGTTCTCTTGCCTTTAAATCTCTGAGGGTAACTACATATTTAATCTTTTTGCCTACATATTCTTCAGGGTAGTAGTCTTCAGGGAAAACGGACTCAATTTCAACGGTTTCGTCAAGCGCCACTCCGATCAGGTTTTGGACAACAACGGGAATGTAATCTTTTTCATTGACATCAACCTGAATACCATCTTCACTGGCATCTGCAATCTCTTCACCCGTTTCTAGGTCAATGACTTTGAGATCGATCGTGGCAACATCATCAAGTTGTGCGCCTCTATTTTCCACAGGCACGAGGGTTGACTTTCTAACTTGATAGTCATGCAGTGTCTTATCAACTTGGGTCAAATCGGCTTCAATTTTTTCTGCCTTAACTTCAAAGCCTTGATATTTGTTTAATTTGACATCTGGCTGGACATCAATGGCAGCTTTAAACTGTAAGTCTTGACCGGGCGCAAATTGCTTGATCAATTCCTCGATATTTGAAACGAGTTCAAAGCCCCCGATCGCTTTGAGATCTTTTTGCTCCGCTAAAGCTTTTTGTAATGTGTCTTCTATCAGCTCTTCCAAGACACTAGCGTTGATCTGTTCAATCCCAACTTGACGCAAAATTAGCTGCTTAGGGGCTTTACCTTTGCGAAACCCTGGCACCTGCATCGTTTGCGTAAGTTTCTTTACCATGCGATCGTAGATCGCTTGCGACTTGGCTCCCTCAACTTCGATATCAAAACCAACTTGGCTGGCGGGGAGTTTTTCTAAAGTAACCTTCATTAAATTTGCTCAGATCTTAACAACATGACTCAAGCCAGTGTATGTGGCAAGTCCCTAGATTATATATGACGCATACTCAAGTTTAGGTTCTATCTGGGGCGTGAAGCCAAGATTTCATGATAAATACGCCATGGATTCTATGATTGCTCAAGGTTAGGGCGATCTAGTAAGCATTTTAAGATCGGTAGCGATCGCGTCACAGATCTTAAAATTTTTAACAATCCAGTTAAGATTGATTGAGAAAAACAATAGATTTACGATTCGGGAGAAACGATTATGGCTCTTGCAGTTGGCGATAAAGCTCCAGCTTTTACAACAAAAGATACGAACGGTAATACCGTTTCACTGGCTGACTTTTCTGGAAAGTCTGTGGTGCTTTATTTCTATCCCAAAGACGATACCCCAGGCTGTACCAAAGAAGCTTGCAGCTTTCGCGATTCTTACGCTGAATACCAAGGCAAAGATATTGTTGTGTTAGGGGTAAGTGCAGATGATGAAACTTCCCATCAACAGTTCACGCAAAAATTTAATTTGCCATTCCCCTTACTTGCCGATATCGATGGCACAATCATCAAAGCCTATGACGTTCAACGGGCAGAATATAACCAGCCCGTCGCCAGTCGCGTTACCTATGTGATTGATGGGGCAGGTGTAATTAGCCAAGTTTATACTTCTGTGCAAACAGAAACCCATGCCAAAGATATTCTGACAGCACTGGGAATTTAGCGTTTTTGACCGTTACACTTTTTTCGGGATTTTTTGCTTGCATTTTTTATGCTTTGCAAAAAGTCTGTGCTAATATCTGATTCTTGTTTTGGTAGCAGATTGAGATCTCGATCGAAACAAGGCTGATTAAAGGGCAAAGTCAAAAAATAGACAAAATAAATAGCGAGGTTGCGATCTGGAAATCTTAACCTCGCTTTAGATGGGCTTAACGAAACATCTATGTTGCTAGTACTTAGCCTGTCATCAAAATAATTTTCAAGCATCGGCTAAATAGCCTAATTTTCAGGCACTCAAATACTTAACACAAGCCCTTCAGAAGCTTTATTTCTAGACCCTGTCAGAGTTTTTTAGGACATTGTTTTTTTGATTTCGGCAATCTTAGATTCAGCGCTATGTTGGGCTTATGTTGGGGCTGACGAAACAAACCTAAGGCTAGATCGGTCAGAGCAACTACGATCGCATCAAACATCAAAATTGGCTGGTTGCTAATCATTGTAGGCTCTGATCTGTGGTTTGATATTTGCTTAGAGCGGTCTTGGTTGAATTGGCCAAAATTGTACAGCATTCCAATTTGCAAGATGTCGATAGTGCGATCGACCTAAACCTAAAATGCAGCATCTTTGAAAGGATTAAATCTTATGTCTAAGCTGAGGAATTGTACTGGAGCCTTACTTTTATTGGCATTAGGCGCACAGCAAAGTATTTTGGCTACCGATGTTTTAGCTGCCAATACCACAGGAATGAATCCACCTGTCGATCGCTTACGCCAACAGTTCCAGCCACCTGAGTCCACGCTACAAATTGCTCAGGCAAACAATGCGATTTATGTATCCCCTAATGCCGATTCCTCTGGCGATGGTTCGCAAGCTGCCCCTTTCCGTACAATCACGGCTGCATTAAATAGCTCTCTCCAACCAGGTACAGTGATTCAGCTTGCCAGTGGCACTTACAGCGTAGCTTCGGGAGAAGTGTTTCCGCTAAAAATCCCTACGGGTGTAATCTTACGCGGCGATCCGAGTAATAAAGGTGCAGGAATTGTAATTCGAGGTGGCGGTAGGTTTGTCAGCCCTACATTTGCCAGCCAGAATGTAGCGATCGCTGTAGGAAGTAACGCACAGGTTGAAGGCATTACCGTAAGCAACAGCAACCCGCGTGGTTATGGGTTGTGGGTAGAGTCTAGTAAAAATGTCACGATCGCGAATAACACCTTTACCAGCAATACCCATGATGGCGTGTTTCTCACAGGAAGTGCGAATGCGGCGATCGCCAATAATCTGTTTACCCGCAATACAGGCAGTGGAATCTCGGCAGTGGGTGTTAGTACTGGCGAAATCACGGGCAATACCTTTGACAATACTGGGTTTGGGCTATCGATCGGGCAGCGATCGCAGGTGGTTCTGATTGACAACCGCATCATTAACAATGTCGATGGCATCGTGATTTCCAATGATGCCCAACCCACACTGCGAGGCAACTTAATTGCCAATAACAATCGCAATGGTTTGGTGGTATTAAGAGGCTCGAATGGGCAAACTGGGCCAGATTTGGGCATTACCTCTAACCCCGGCAAAAATGTTTTTCGGGATAACCGCGAAAAAGACATTAATAACGCCTCAGATATTGCTTTGATCGCAGCAGGAAACCAAATTAACTCCAGCCGTGTCAACGGGGCGTTAAATCTTTACGCTTCAACTTCACCCGTAATTCTGCCAGAAAGAATTGTAGAGCCGCCCCGTGTCCCATCGGTTCCCCCTCGGACACCGATCGCACCACTGGTGGCGCGATCGCAGGATCCTGTAGTCATCCCAACTGAGCCACCTCAAACTACCCAGTCACCGATTGTGCCTGTGGAACCTTCGACGACACCACCGACAGGCAATCCTGTGCGATCGACAACGGTTCCTCCCGTAGCAACCTCTACAGCCCCTACAACCATTTTGATCGAGCGAGACTTGCCGCCCGTGCGATCGACAACAGGTTCTACGAATGTTTATACACCTACACCTGTAGCCCCAAGAGTGGCAATGGATCCTCGTACAGGCAAGCCAATTCAGTTTAGGGTAGTTGTTCCACTGACTTCACCTTTGCTTGCCGAACGGGTTCGCGCGATCGTGCCTGATGCTTTTTTAAACCCAAGCCGATCGCAGATTCAAGTGGGGGCTTATAGCGATCGTAAAGATGCTGATGCGCAAGTGCAAAAGTTGTCTCAGTCTGGGGTCAAGGCGATCGTTGAGCCATTCAATCGCTAAATCTGTCCTATAACTAAATCAGCAAAAAATACAGCATTCAGACAGCAAAGGCATCGTAATACTTGAGACTTCATTTCTTGATAAATCCTCAAAGAAAAAGTCAGGGATCTAAATATCTCTACATCTTCAGTTTTTTAATACCTAGGTGCTTAGTGAATCATCATGAAAATTACAACTATCTCCCGCCATGTTACTCGTAACCCTGAAATTCTCTCAGGCGAGCCAATTATCGATGGAACGAGAACACCAGTCAGAGCCATTGTCGAAAACTGGCGCTTAGGAGTTAGACCAGAAGAAATTCCATTACATTTACCACATCTCAATCTCGCACAAATCTTTGATGCCCTTAGCTTCTACCTAGACAATCAAGCAGAAATCAATGAATACATAGAACACAACCACATTCCTGATGAGTTAGTTCATCCAATCATCAAAGCTAGATTAAATCAAAAATGACTATTTTCGCCCAAATTTACATTGATGAAGATGTGGATGTTCTAGTTGCTACCTTACTCATCGCTAGAGGATTAGACGCAACTACAGCAAGACAGCAGAAAACTTTAGGCGAACTCGATCCCCAACAACTAGCTTTCGCAGCATCAATAGGGCGTTGTATGCTGACCCACAATCGACTGGATTTTGAGAAACTACATACGAGTTATGTCTTGAATAACCAGACACACGCAGGAATCATAATCGCTAAACGAAGAAATCCCTATGAAATCGCCGAAAGAGTTGCTATGCTCCTTGATACTTTGACCGCCGATGAAATTGCGAATCAATTGCTTTACATTTGACGTGATCCCTACATCATAAGCAAAAACCTGATTACTGGCACAAACGAAAGTAATTCTAAAAACTTCGGACAGAGGCATTAAAACCGACAGGCTGTTTCTAGCCATGCCATTTGCTCGGCATCCAACATGGGCGAGAGTTTTGCAATTACTGCCTCATGATAGCGATTCAGCCATTCCTGTTGTTTGGTATTGAGGCGATCGCGATCGATCAAGCGCTTGTCAAATGGAATATAGGTAAGCGATTCAAACTCGAACCATGGTGGAGTCTCAACCTTCTTTTTGGCATCTGTTTGCGCATCTGTTTGAGAATTCTCTGATGAACCTTCTACTGAATTCTCCGATTTAGGGATTTCTCTAACCACATACAAGTTCTCAATTCTGATACCACCCCAACCAGATTGATAAAAGCCAGGTTC
Organism: Tumidithrix elongata BACA0141; assembly: GCF_036349135.1. Classification (NCBI taxonomy): domain Bacteria; kingdom Bacillati; phylum Cyanobacteriota; class Cyanophyceae; order Pseudanabaenales; family Pseudanabaenaceae; genus Tumidithrix; species Tumidithrix elongata. The sequence goes on along the minus strand of NZ_JAZBJZ010000002.1, from coordinate 16,098 downwards.
GATGCTCGTTACCATCCCTGCTTCTAACTCGGTTTGGACGCGCTTGCTAATCCCGTTAGGGCCTTCATGTACATTTAGAAAGACACCAACCCCATGCCCAGTGCCATGCCCAAAATCAAGCCCCTTTGACCAGAGAGACGAACGGGCAATCCCATCGATTTGACTACCTGTCGTGCCCTTGGGAAAGCGCTGCATGGCACAATTGATATGCGATCGCAAGACTTCGGTATAGCGTTCAATTTGCTCTGCGGTCGGTTCGCCAATCGCGATCGTGCGAGTATCGTCCGTCGTGCCAGCCAGAAACTGCGAGCCTGAATCTAGTAAGAAGAGATCGCCTGATTTAAGTTGGTGGGCATGGCTAGGGGTGCTGTAATGGACGATTGAGCTATTTGCCCCAGTCGCGGCGATCGTTGGAAAGCTCAACTCTTGAAAGCCTGTGGTTTGGTGATAAAAGCCCTCGATCGCTCCTACCACATCTAACTCACTCATGGCGTTACCTGCGGCAAATTGCTCGGAGATCCACTTGAGAGTAAGGGTCTTGGCTCGGCTCGCTTTGAGATTTGCCTGCTGCATCTGCTCAATTTCAACCGCATTTTTCAGCGCCTTCAACACCTCAATCGGGTTTTTCGCTTCGACAATTTTGGCTTTATGTTCCTTAAGCTTGAGGTATGTACCCAACGTAGTTTGGGCAGTCGCCACCAACACCCGATTCGATGAGGCAGTGGCAACAAGACGCTCTAGGGTAGGGAGATATTGCTCGTAGTCTAGGATGGTTACCTGTTCGGTCAGCGATCGCTTTACCGCTTCATCAATGCGTGCTTGGTTTGTAAATAGGTAGGTTTCCGATGTGGTCACAATTGCATAGGCAATGAATACGGGATTGCAGTCCACATCCTGCCCGCGTAGATTGAACAGCCAAGCGATCTGATCGAGTTTGGTCACAGGTAAGATGGCTGTCCTGCTCTTTTGCATGGACTCCCGCACCCGTTCTAATTTTTTGCTGACGGTTTCGCCTGTGAGGGTATCAGACAGTGAAAATACAAGCGAGTTACCATAGTCAGGCACAGGATCGATCTCACGCCAAGGACTTTGAGCGCGAAGTTGGTCAATGAGGTTGATCTTGGTGGGAACCAGATCCACTCCTGCTGCATCTAGGTGATGTTTCATTTGCCGAAATTGATCCACCGTGAGGGTGAAAGGGTCAAAACCCAAACGAAAGCTAGTTTGTTGCTTTAAAGCCCGATCGCCGAATTCCTCTAAAATTTCTAAGGTGGTTTTATGTCCCTCTAAGCCAAGTTTAGAAATCTTGATGAAATTTGGATCGACCTGTAGCTCTGCCTGTTCGTGATAGCGAGAGTCTACAAACAACCATGCCGCATCTTGACTGACCAAAAAGTCACCCGCAGAACCTGTAAAACCGCTAGCCCATTGCCGCCGTTGTTTTGCCTCTGGCAAATATTCATTTAAATGCTCATCGGCTGAAGGAATAAAGTAGCCATCTAATTCACGCTCGCGAAGTAGCGATCGTAGATCTGTTAGCCTTATGTATGGGGAATGTTGGTTAGATGTAGGTGAGGAATTTGGAGGCAAGAGGTCTGAAAGTAGCATGGTTCAAGTTGTAGTTGTTTTTTCTTGTGACTAAAAATGATTACGCAGATGTCGCTCCATTAGTAGGATTTAGCGATATTATTCAAGACTATGTTTGAAGATTTATTTTGGTTTGTTGCGAGCTGTTTGTGCAGAGAGCTTTCACAATCCGATAAGGATAAAATTAAATCCAACAAATCTTTCGTTAACATTTAGTTTGCCCCTCTGCCACAATCAATAACATAATTAACAACTAGATTAACAACGTTTCGATTTAGTTGGTTGGTTCAATCAAATACACTTAAATTACCCGAACGATCGCCTAGTGCCATGAGAATGCTTCTTGTAGAAGATGATGTAACCCTTGCTGAGACATTAGCAGAAAGCCTTGAGGACTATAACTACCAAGTTGATATTGCTGAAGATGGCGAAGTTGCTTGGGAAAAAGTTCAGTCTACGGATTATGACATCATGTTGCTTGATGTGATGCTACCCAAGCTTGATGGCGTGAGGCTATGCCGCCGTCTGCGTTCTCATAATTTCGACCTTCCGATCTTGATGATTACTGCACTTAGTTCCAGTGCTGAGCAAATTACTGGACTAGACGCAGGTGCTGATGATTATGTGGTCAAGCCCATCCAGATTTTAGAGCTTTTGGCTAGAATTCGGGCATTATTAAGGCGATCGCAGCCCCCATCTACGACACCATCTTTAAAGTGGGGCGATTTGCTGCTTGATATAGACGCCTATGAGGTCACTTATAAAGATCAACCCGTACATCTGACCGTAAAAGAGCAGGGCATTTTGGAATTGTTGTTGCGCCATGGGCGGCAGGTGGTCAGACGTAGCCTCTTGGTTGAAAAGGTTTGGTCACCTCACAAACCTCCTAAAGAAGAGACGATCAATGCCACGATCAAGAGTTTGCGCTCTAAGTTAAAGGATGCGTCTGCACCTGCTGACTTTATCGAAACAATTCACGGTGTAGGGTATCGCCTAAAACAGCATTCTTAGTTCTTGGTGACATGGGGAGCAGTCTGTTTGCCAAACTTTGCAATTACAAATTGAATTCCCTGCTGAATCGTAAGCAGCACTAACCCTAGTGCAATTACAGCAAAGATCATGGTTGCACCTGAACCGATGCCTAAAAGCATGGTTCGTACAAGCGCTGCAACTCGCGTTGCCAATGTCTCAGTGCTGTGTGGACTATTGGCTAACTTTTGCGCCACCGTTAGGGTGAAAAAATACAATCCTATGGATAAAACCCCAGAGATTGCTGCACCCGTGAGATTCTTTAAAGGGCTGGGAGGTTGCTCGGTTGGGATAATGTTGATTTTGTTGGTCATAGTTGCCAAGTTGGGTTGTGTTTAATCTTTTATTCTAATCCTGTTTGAATCCTGTCATGCACCTGTAAAAATACCCAGAATATGCAACGCCAGGATCACCGAGAGACCTATCGATCGCTAAAAAGGCAAGCGTTCGCCAATCTGGGTTAAGTCCACAGCATAGCCACCTGTCACAAGATACACAACATCCGCGATCACACCAATTTTGCGACTCAGACTACCGAGGCGATCGCGAAACCTCCGCCCCAGTTCGTAGGCAGGAACGACGCCCCATCCCACTTCTTCCGATACGAGCGTGATATCTGCCTCACAGGCTTTGATTGCAGCAATTAACTCCTGTTCGGTTTTTTGCCAAGTTGTTTGGTCTTGCTCTAAAACATTGGCGAGCCATGTGCCCAAGGCATCAACGAGGACATAGCTACTTGCCTCCGCTGACTCTAAAGCTGCTGCCAGTGCAATGGGAACTTCCCAAGTTTGCCAGTCATAGGGACGACGATCGCGGTGATCGTCAAGCCGATTTTGCCATTCTGGGTCATCGACCTTACTGCTGGCAGTAGCAATATAGATAATTGATTTTTGCGATCGCTGTGCTAACAACTCCGCCCATTCACTCTTGCCCGATCGGGTTGCACCTGTAACCAGTGTGATCATTGGTAGTTTTGCGTTACTGGGTCAGATCATACGCATATCTTGAAATATTTTTTAAATTGTTACGATCTCCACAAATTTCATACCCCAAATGTTATAGTCCGATAACTTAAGAGCATTATCTGGGTTCCAAACCAATAAAGCAGACAGATTTGGAATACTTACGTTTGCGATCGCAAGAATTTTTCTTAAGTTCGCGTAAGTCCTTGCTCAGACTTGTATTTTGAGCACCTCAACAGGATTTTTCCGAATAAGGAGTTATGGAAAGCTGGTTTCTTAATATAAATTTAAAAATGATTTTGTAGCATAAGCTACGGATCGTGTTATATTTAATTCTGTGATAAATACATTACTTTGACACAGGGGAAAGTTCATCATGAGCAAAAACGAAAGAAAGATTGAAGCCAATGCTAACCACAAAGCAAGCATCGCTGCATCTTTGCAACGCCGTATGGAAGTAGCTAGAGCCAATAACGATACTCAGTTAATTGGTTTACTAGAACAAGAAATGAAGCAAGTCGGCCTAAATTAAGCTGAGAGTTTAGATTGTAAGATTTAGATCTCCAGCTAAATCCTCTAAGTAAGACTCGCAGGCTCGGTTGTTAATCTAGTTGATTACCCAAAAGCTGATAAATAATGTTTCTCAAAAAATAAGCTCAGGATACCCAGTATTCTGAGCTTAATTTTTTGCAATTCATTTTTTCAGTTCATGTTTTGCACTTGCTCGTCCATTCGCGATCGTAGTTAGTCAGGCTTGATGTGCTAGCTTTGCCCCATCTGCAATCTATAGAAAATACGATCGCGATCGCCTACTTTAACCTGCTAGATTCTACTGACATCGGCTGTAGTCGCTTAGTCTGAGATCTCGTTAGAATCAGATTTTTACACTTGTTTTTGCACCTGTTTTTGCACTTGTGCCAGTTGACGGCGACGGCGGCGTAGAAATAAGAAGATTGCTAAGGGAACGAGCCAATACGGACAATATACAAGCAACCAGATTAAGAGCTTCAATAAGCCAACGCTCATAACCGTCAGTGAGTGGGTGGCACTATTCCAAGTGTTTTGTAATTGCGTACCTAGGTCAGATTGAGGTGGAATGGAAGCGATCGCGGCTGAGAGACTAACTTGTACCGTTGAATAAGCAACTTGATTTTTTAAATTTGTCAAATGAGCGTCAATTTGCTCAATAGATTCCCGCACGCGGCTGAGTTCTTGCGTAACTTTTAGTACGTCTGCCACTGAGCCAGTTTGCTTCAAAATTTCCTGTAACTGCGTTTCAGTTTGACGCAAATTTTTGAGGCGGGCTTGCAAATCCACTAATTGATTCGATACATCCTCTGCTTTCAGCGATCGCCCTTTTACAATTCCTAACTGAGACAGTGCGTCAATGACTATATCGAGTCTCTCTTGAGGAATTCTGAGCTTAAAGGAAACTGACTGAGCAATACCAGATTCACCAGAACGAAAGTCATGTAGCTCTAGGATGCCTCCCTGTTGTTGTTTGACAATTTCTGTGACTGCTTTTGTACTTTCTTCAATCGATTTAACTTGCAAAGAAATTTCAGCGGATTTGATCAGTTGCGGACGGGGGATTGCATCCTTTGCAGTCAATTCTGGATTTGCGTTGGGGTTGGTAAGGATGAAGAGCAACTTGTGAGAGCGATCGCGGCGAGAATACCCAAAGCTTTCAAAGATCGATTGAAAAATTTTTGACCTTTCAAATCTGGTTTCTCCGTTTTTATCGCCGACAACCGACTCGCCGCCTAGATTTTAACCTTTGTCGCTAATCTTAGTTTTGCCGATCGCGATCGCGGGTTTTGGCGAATTTCCTCATCTGTCGCAATCAGGGGTTTTTTTGTAATAATTTGTAACCGTTCGTCTTGCCGAAACGTATGCTTAACGATCCGATCTTCGAGGCTATGAAAGCTAATCACAGCGATTTTGCCATGGGGCTTTAACCAGTTCACCGATTGCTGCAACCAAGTCTCAAGCACCTTAAGTTCTTGATTCACCTCAATTCGCAAGGCTTGAAATACGCGGGTAGCAGGGTGAATTCTGCCATGGCGATAACTACCTGGCACGCAACGGGCGATCACATCGGCAAGTTGCGTCGTAGTTTGAAACGGGCGTTGCTCCACAATATTGCGGGCAATTCGCCTAGATAACCGCTCTTCGCCTAGGGTAAAGAAAATATCGGCGAGGGTTTTCTCGGCATAGGTATTGACAATATCGGCAGCGGTTAACTCTTGGCGTCGATCCATGCGCATATCCAAGTCGCCCGATTCTCGAAAGCTAAACCCCCGCTCTGGGCGATCGAGCTGTGCCGAACTCACGCCCAAGTCCGCAATCATGCCGTCAAATTGCCCCAATTCTGAGGGCTGATAGGTACTGAAATTTCCATGCCAAAATTCTACTTGGTTTCCAAAGGGTGCGAGTCTGGTTTGGGCGGCTTGTAAAGCGATCGCATCTTGATCGATCGCAACCAAACGTACATCTTGAGCCGCTAAAAGAATTCTTTCGCTATGCCCCCCGCCCCCTACGGTACAGTCGAGGTAGTACCCACGATCTGAAATTTGCAGCGCGTCAATCAGGGTATCTGCCAAAACGGGGACATGATGAAAACTAGGATCTGTCAATATTTTTTGGGTTGTCAGTTGTGATTAGATGCATTGAGGAGATTCATTAAGGGCAAGGGATAAAATTATGCGTAAATTTTTGATTGACAGATTTTACCTGTAGGGGCCAATCCCCCTGTGGTTGCCCGAATACCTGTGGGTAGGCACAGAGGCGCTACCCCTACAAATATCCAAATATCAACAGAAAATTTACAGGTGGAATAAAATTACCCATTACCCATTACGAAACAAACTACTATTTTGCGCCTTGCAACTTTAATAAAAAGTAGCCCAAGCTAATTCCCACCAAAGTTAGAACGATTGGTAGGATAGCGGCGTTAAACATTTCACCCATTTGTATTTAATCTCCAGTTTTGATTACGTTGCGTACTCAAATCATAATCAATAGAGGGGTGATTGTTTTCAGTATTCTTGAGATTAAAGCTGCGGATATTGAATGCAACTTATGTCAAGCATAAGAAAATCCATCGCGATAAAACGCACTTGTGTAACACTCCTCTGGTGTTACATTTGCCACATGAGGATATACTAAAAACTGTTAAGCAATATCAAGTATCAATAGATACAAGTACGAACAGCCGTAAGGCATTAGCTTTAGAAAACATCTTTATATAACAGCAGTGTTAGGTAACTTTAGGCAAGAGTTAAGAGGCGATCGCAAATCATGGTGATGATCGAAACAAAAGCCGAACGCATGGTAATCAATATGGGGCCTCATCACCCATCCATGCACGGTGTATTAAGGCTGATCGTGACGCTAGACGGTGAAAATGTGGTCGATTGCGAACCCGTCTTGGGCTATCTGCATCGGTCGATGGAAAAAATTGCCGAAAATCGCACAATTATTCAATATTTACCCTATGTAACGCGGTGGGACTATCTCGCCACCATGTTTACGGAGGCGATTACAGTTAATGCCCCCGAACAACTTGCCAACGTCCCCGTACCGAGACGGGCTAGTTACATCCGCATGATCATGCTGGAGTTGAGTCGGATTGCGTCTCACCTGCTCTGGCTGGGTACCTTTGTGGCAGACATTGGCGCTCAAACCCCCTTCTTTTACGTGTTTCGCGAACGGGAAATGATTTACGACCTGTTCGAGGCAGCAACAGGAATGCGGATGATGCACAATTATTTCCGCGTTGGCGGTGTTGCCGCTGACCTTCCCTATGGCTGGGCAGAAAAATGCGAAGACTTCTGCAAATACCTCGTGCCAAAAATCGACGAATACGAAAAACTAATTACCAATAACCCGATTTTTCGCCGCAGGGTAGAAGGGCTAGGCACCATTGGTCGCGATGAAGCGATTAATTGGGGGCTCTCAGGCCCAATGCTGCGTGGCTCAGGTGTCAAGTGGGATCTGCGCAAGATCGATCGCTACGAGCTTTACCACGAGCTAGATTGGGAAGTGCAATGGGATACAGGTGGTGATTGCCTTGCCCGCTATTACGTGCGCGTGCGCGAAATGCGAGAATCAGCCAAGATGGTCTTGCAATGCCTGAAGCAGATCCCAGGTGGCTCCTATGAAAATCTAGAAGCCCAAAGGGTACTGGCTGGACCTAAGAGTGAATGGAACTCTATGGACTATCAGTTCATCAGTAAAAAGCCTTCGCCTACATTTAAGCTTCCTGCTGCCGAACATTACGTGCGGGTAGAGGCTCCCAAGGGTGAGCTGGGCGTTTATGTGATTGGGGAAGATAGTGTATTTCCTTGGCGCTGGAAAATTCGTCCACCAGGATTTATCAACTTGCAAATTTTGCCTCAGTTGGTTAGAGGAATGAAAATTGCGGACATTATGGCAATTTTGGGCAGTGTCGATATCATTATGGGTGAGGTAGATCGCTAGTGAGTACGGGAATTGACCTACAGCAATCTTTTGTGGATGTTTTAGTTGGCTTGGGGTTGACTCCAGGGGTAGCTAAAGCAGTTTGGATGCCAATACCAATGATTGTCATGGTATTAGGCGTAACCGTTGGGGCATTGGTCTGCACCTGGTTAGAACGGAAAATCTCAGCCGCCGCGCAACAGAGAATTGGACCTGAGTTTGCAGGGCCTTTCGGCATCCTGATTCCGATCGCTGACGTGGCAAAGCTTGTAATCAAGCAAGGGACTCGACCCGCCAAGGCAGACCCGATTTTGTTTACGCTGGGGCCTGCGATCGTGTTTATCTCGATCTTTCTCTGTTTCTTAGTTGTGCCTTTCGGTCAAAATATTCTGATTTCAAACCTCGCAACGGGGATCTTCTTTATTATTGCGATTTCTAGCCTTGCACCGATCGGATTGCTGATGGCGGGCTACTCTTCCAATAATAAATACTCCCTTTTGGGAGGCTTACGCGCCGCCGCTCAGTCAATTAGTTACGAAATTCCTCTGGCATTGGCAGCACTTGCCGTTGCCATGATGTCTAACGGACTCAGCACCATTGATATTGTCAACCAGCAAGCGGATTACGGCATTATCACTTGGAATATCTGGCGGCAACCAATCGGCTTTGTGATTTTTATGATTGCTGCCTTGGCAGAATGCGAACGCCTTCCCTTTGACTTACCTGAAGCCGAAGAAGAACTCGTCGCAGGCTATCAAACCGAATATACAGGCATGCGATTTGCCCTGTTTTATGGTGGTTCCTATGCCAACCTCTTACTGGCAGGACTACTGGTCACGGTTTTATACTTTGGTGGCTGGGAATTGCCCTTCCCCATTGACAAGGTGGGAGAATTTCTCGGCATTAGCAACGATACGGCATGGTGGCAGATCGTCACAGCTACTTTAGGCATATCAGTTACCCTGATCAAGACTTACTTCTTTGTCTTCTTTGCGATTCTATTGCGTTGGACAGTTCCACGCGTGCGGATCGACCAACTCCTCGATCTCGGCTGGAAATTTTTACTCCCCGTCGGTTTGGTTAACCTTTTGCTAACCGCCGCCCTCAAACTGGCTTTACCTGCCGCCTTTGGTGGTTAATCGCTCAATCCATCAAAACGAGATTAGATGGACTATTTTTTGCTTGTAGATTTCTAACCGATTAGAACCTAAAGTCAAACCTAAATAAATCACTATGCTGAAGTTCCTCAATCAAGTGGGCGATTACGCTAAGGAAGTCGTCCAGTCAGCCAAGTATATCGGTCAAGGCATGTCTGTTACCTTCGATCATATGCGTCGCCGACCCATCACCGTACAGTATCCCTACGAGAAGCTGATCCCAGCCGAGCGTTTTCGCGGACGCATTCACTTTGAGTTTGACAAATGTATTTCCTGTGAAGTCTGCGTGCGGGTTTGCCCAATCAACCTACCTGTGGTTGACTGGGAATTCAACACAGCGATGAAAAAGAAAGAGCTAAAGAGCTACAGTATCGACTTTGGGGTTTGTATTTTTTGCGGAAATTGTGTGGAATACTGCCCCACCAATGCCCTCTCCATGACAGAGGAATATGACCTCGCCACCTACGATCGCCACGAACTTAACTTTGACAGTGTAGCCCTAGGCAGAATGCCGACAAAAGTTACTGAAGATCCTATGGTGACGCCGATCCGAGAATTGGCTTACTTACCTAAAGGCGTGATGGAAGGACATGAAGTCCCTCATACTGCCCGTAGAGCTGGTAAGCGCCCCGAAGAAATTCTGGATGAAGAGTCCATTCCGTCTGAGTAAATAGAGAGGAGAAGTTTTATGAATCTTGCTGAAGGTGTACAAACAGTCTCTCTCGTCGTGCTATCGGCAATGCTGACAGCATCTGCAGTGGGCGTTGTACTGTTACCCAATATTGTTTATGCCGCCTTTTTACTGGGTGGATGTTTCATTAGCGTTGCAGGTCTCTATATTCTGCTGAATGCTGATTTTGTCGCGGCTGCCCAAGTGCTGATCTATGTCGGTGCGGTCAACGTCTTGATTTTGTTTGCAATCATGCTGGTTAACAAAAAGCAAGACTATGCCGAAGTTAAATTGGGCTTTTTACGCAGTGCGATCACAGCCGTAGTCTGTTTGGCTTTATTTGCATTACTGACTGTAACTGTAACTTCAACCAACTGGGCAGTTACCGCAGAGATTGCCGCACTTCCTTCTACGATTGTGCTTTTGGCTCAACATTTCTTTAGCGATTATCTTTTACCCTTTGAGTTGGCATCGGTACTCTTGCTCGTTGCCCTGATTGGTGCGATCGTGCTTGCTCGTCGCGAACTCGTTCCAGATCCAATTACATCGGGCGAATCTATTACCGATGATTCTTTAGAATTACTAGAAAGACCCAAAGAACAATTGGCTGCCTCTAGTTCTGACAAATAGGCTAAAAGCTGAGAGCTAATAGCTCTTAGCTTTTAGTTCTTAAGCTCCTGAACTGACAACTGATAACTGACAACTGACAACTGACAACTGACAACTGACAACTGACAACTGACAACAAACAACCATGTCTTTAGAACCGTTTTTGATCGTAGCCGCCGCCTTATTTTGTATTGGCATCTATGGGCTAATTACTAGCCGCAATGCGGTGCGCGTGCTGATGTCTATCGAACTGATGCTAAATGCCGTAAACATCAATCTACTAGCCTTCTCAAACTTCCTTGACTCTGCCAATATTCGCGGTCAAGTGTTTGCTGTGTTTGTAATTACAGTCGCCGCTGCTGAAGCTGCTGTGGGTCTAGCGATCGTGCTGTCGATCTATCGCAGTCGCGACACAGTTGATATGGAACAATTCAACCTCTTGCGCTGGTAGTATCTATCCTTTTCACCGAAGAATTAAAGAACCGTGCGATCGCTTTTCTCACATCTAAAAACCAATCGCGATCGCAAAAATCTTCAATTCTATCCCTTCGTCACTACAATCGCCTCTATACTGTCCAATCCTCTATACGCAGGTTTGAAATTTGTCCAAAGTCGGAAATGTTGCGCGTCAAGATGATTGCATTGTTTACAATCGCGATCGCTGCGATTTTTAAATCCATTGCGCCAAGACGAGGATACGACTTTCTAAGCCTTTGAAATTCATGTGCTGCCTTTATATCGAACTCTACAATTGGAATAGCACAGTAATTTTCAATTTGTCTTTTAGGTTGCTTATAAATTTCAACTTGTGATTCAAGGGTACGCACTTTTGCTATGTGACTTAACCACCCCCTTGTCTGTTCTTCATAGCTGATAATGGTCACTACAACTTCTTCAGGATGAATATTTGCTAATCGATTCAGAAGATTTTGTGCGTTGATTCCGCCACGATCTAATATGCTGATATGGTCTGTATCGAGAATGTACATTTATGACTTGACTGAAAATTTACGTAATGACTTACGATATTTTCTTCCTAGCTGCATAGCTTTGTCATAGTCTGAACAATTAGCGAATGTCCCTACAGTTTTTTCCCACCAAGGCTTTGCAGTGGTAGTAGTTTCTACTTTATCCTTAATGCGCAGAATTTCAGCTTCTAAAACTGCTACTCTTTCTTCTAGTGATGCTGACATTAGAGTTAAGATTTCCTTATTTCATATACACAATAATAACAATTGATTCAACTTTTCAACAAGGATTAGCGATAAATGAGGCGATGCCTGCCAGTTTGAGAGGATGTTTGCAATCGTCGCTTACCCTCAAATAAATGGGAAGTTACCCATCACTTAACGCACTTAACGATAAAAGTAGCAATCTTTTTTGCCATCTAATTCAATTCACTGCGATATCTGTCCATTCCACGACTGATGTGGTTAGGGGGCTGGAGGTAGACTGATGTTGCCATTATTGTAGTTGTTCCACAAGTCAAATCCCATTTTAAACCTTTGTTTAGATGTCTCCATATAGGCTTTGACTTCAGACTGCAACAACTTCTTCATCGCGGGTTGCTTGGACAAATTTAACAGTTCTTTTAATTCATCTTCCGAAAAATCGGCTTCCAGTCTTGCTGCGTAGGCATCTTTGAAATGTTTCCACCCAATTTCTCTCACAAACATTTTTCTAAACCTTTCATGGATTTTAATCTCTTCCCCCGAACCGATTAATGAACCCAAAACATGATCGAAATGCATATCATACCGTTTTGCGATTCCCGCCTCTACTAACACTTCGCTCGCTAACTTATGCTTGGAGGCTTCTTTGGCAGATATTGATATTTTAGAGTGAGCTTCATCTAAAGGGCGTTGTTGAGAATTCGCTGCATATACTGCGACGAAGGTACAGCAGAATGCCAGTAACAATGCTAGAAACTTTGAAAATTGTAACTTCACTTTGAGCATTTGAATTTAATTACCTCAGCTTCAATGGACAAGTTCAATAATTCAACCTCAATAATGGCTGAATTCTCTTGCTATCTTAGTTTTTTGCTTCTGTTAAAACAAGTCAAGCCTATCAATTTTTATGCAACGCGATCGCGCTTACCTATAACTCATCCACATTCTGTTTTTAAAGCGATCGCAGTAGTCGTGGGTGTCCTTTCGCAACGTTTAATTTTGTACGATCTGCGTACCCTTAGAACAAGTTGGAATCCCTTCCTGTAGAAATGGATCGGGTAGTTTCGTAACTCCTGGAAGATCGGCGGCATAGAAAATCGAGGCTGTGGGTAAGATGCCCTTTACCACTTCTGGATGATTTTTAGAAACAGGCACAACGAAGACCGCTCCAACTTGCCTTCGCAGCGAAGGCTTTTTGGGAATGCCATAACTAAACGCTACATTTTCTGTGGCATGGATGGAATATTTATAATCATCCGTTTCAGATTGAATGCTAGATCCTAATTGGTGATTGAAAATCGAATTAGAGAAAGTTCGGTAGTTCTTGTAAAAGTTATTTTGTGCTTGGTTTAAAATCAATACCAGTGGGTCGTGGAGGTGGCGAACATTTTCCTATAATGACATTGTTTGTTGCCAGGAATGATGGTAAAGCCATGGCAATCAGCACACCCATAATGGATAGAGAAACTGTCCATCCTAGTATCCTATTTCTTCTTTTACATTTGCGAAGTGCTTTAATCTCTAGTTCTGAAAGGGAATCTAGAGGCGGGTTAGGAAGTTCCATCTTTTGAGATCCTTCATCCTTAATTTGCGTTTGCTCGTCTCTCATAACGATTTTCCTCCAACCATAAAAAACTAGGGGTTTGATAATGTCTAGTTGCCCGAACGCTTTGATATCGACGATCGCTAAAGCTATATTTTCGCACAGATATTTGTGGGGAATACGATCGCGATCGCAATCTGGCAGTGATACCTAGAATGCCTCAACACCATTTATTAGGATCGCGAACTAAATTACCTGCAATTCTAATGATTTAGAGTCATTATTTAGAATGCCCATTATTTCTAAAGAACAGCACCTTAATAAATGCACGATCCTTATTGACTTGTATTTTCAAGAAATTGCCTTTGGCAGATTCCATTGTTGCCAGACACTGACGACTCGAAGCAAAAAACAAACAGTTATACCCAATGCCATCATTAGATTGCGAGGCATTCCTCGATTGACACCAAAGATCGTGATGGCCGCTCCTACTAAGGCTGCAACTGCATAAATGTCAACTCGGAGTATGGATGGAATACGGGATAGCAAAATGTCACGCATAGTACCTCCGCCTACCCCTGTGATCGTTCCCATTAAAACTGACATTAGTGGGTCTATGCCATAATCAAGAGCTTTTGATGCACCTGCAATGGCAAACAACCCTAACCCAGCCGCATCAAGCACGACAATGACCAAAGAAGGAATCTGTACAACGAACTGGTGCAAAAAAAAGACGACGACCCCGCCTAAAATAGCTGTGACTAAATATCGCCGATCTCGAATTGATGCTGGAGGAACTGAGCCAATTAACAGGTCGCGAATAATTCCGCCTCCAGATGCTGTCACAAAAGACACCACCATCACGCCAAAAAAATCCAACTGTACTCCAATTGCTACCGTTGCCCCCTCAAGGGCAAAGACAAACGTACCGACTAAATCCACTGCTAACAGAAACTTATTGTTCTCTGGCATTTAACCTCTTCAAGCGATATGTGTAGGGATAATTTGTTGCTCAAAGACTTTTCAAGGATTTTCTTTGTAAGCCCGAATCATTGCCTGCGTACCCTGTTCGCTTCCTCCATCTAGTTCGCTTACCTGTTGGAATAATTGGTTGGCGAGTTCTACACCGGGTAAATCTTTGCCCTGAGTGGCACGAACTTCTTTCACCAGTCTGAGATCTTTGAGCATATTCTTAATCGTAAATCCTGGCTCAAAGTCGGACTGAGAAACCTTGGAACCTAGATTGGTTAATGCCCAAGATGCCGCCGCTCCACTGCCGCATACTTCTATGACTAGATTGGGATCGATTTCCATTTGCTCGGCTAGTTGCATTGCCTCACAGAGAGCCACCATATAGATCGAAGCCAAGGTTTGATTGCAGAGTTTTACCCCCTGTCCGCTACCTACTGCACCGCATAGGCGAATGGTTTTGCCCATCGCTGCGAATAAAGGCTGACATTCTGCAAAATCCTGCGGATCGCCACCTACCATGAATGTGAGCGTGGCATTCTTTGCCCCTACATCCCCGCCAGAGACGGGCGCATCGAGGAATCGTAAGGAGCGATCGCTTAATGCCCGCCCAATTTGCTTGGCAGCATCTGACCCAATGGTGCTGCTATCGACAATCAAAGCCCTAGGTTTTGCACATTCGGCAACACCCTCATGTCCTAAAATCACCTCTTTGACATCCAGCACATCACCCAGGCATAGCCAAATAACATCGGCATCCTGCACGGCTACCTGAAGCGATGGCGCAATAATTCCGCCTGCATCTAGAAAGGTGGCAATGCTGGGACGATTTTTCGTGCGATTCCAACCCTTGACGGCAAAGCCACGCTTTACCAAGTTGGCCGCCATGGCACTTCCCATCACACCTAGCCCTAAAAAGGCAATTTGCTGATTCATGATATCTCTTGCATGTTGATAAGCAGCCTGAGCCAGAAGTTTTTTAGCTAAATCCGATCGCACTAAGTCTAACTTTAGTCAATCACTTTTGTCAGGTAAAGGGGGACGGTCACGATTTTTGTAAATTGCTCTAAGGCTTATTGTTAAGGACAGGAAAGTTGAGGGATAGCAGGGCTGAGGGGGTTAGAAGCTGCCACCAAATGCAGAACGCCTTGACTGTCTCGCATAAGTGTATTCGCCTCAACGATGCGTTTGGGAACTTCTTGTTTGACTTCTTGCTTCTCTTCAACGCCTGCGATGGAGTTTGTGCTACTGGGTACGAGGTCGGCTAGTTCCACTAAGGGGTGAATGCTAGAAAGCTCGTCAGTGGGACTCTTGGGTAAGCCACCTTTACCAGATATGGTAAAGCGATTGTCGCGATTGGCTAATTTGCCACCAATGGCACAGCTTTGGCTGACTTGTTTGGAGGGGTCTGCAAGGTTAACGGGGAGGTTAGTCAGTCCGCGACTGGGGTCGAGTCCGGGGGTGTTAATGTTGACTGTGCCGTTTAAACCAAATTGTGAATAGGTGGTGATGTCGCTAAAGGAAGTCAGGTTAGGACGGAAATCCAGCCCGTAGATGCCGTTAGTAGTGATGCTGATGATGCCGCCATTAGCTCCAGTATTGAAGGCACTAGCAAAGATATCGCTGTTTTCGCCTTTGACACCAAGGATGAAACCTGCGTTGATGGTGATGTTACCGCCGCCACCGCCAATTCCTGTGATACCTTGCGTGCCGACGGTGGTACTGATTTTACTGCCAAAACGCATGAGTAAAATATCTGCGATGTTTAAGGTGATGTTCCCAGCCTGTGTAATGGCAGCATCGGCTTTAATAAAGGAACTGTTGAAAAGGTTGAGGCGATCGGCAATGATGTTGATGTTGCCAAGCCCAGTACCAAAGCCAGCATTACTAGTACAGCAGGGCGGAAATAGGGCTACCCTATAGAAGGTGAGCTAAATGA